>JAQGHW010000303.1 GCA_028291505.1 Rhodopila sp.
CGACGCGACCTGATCGAACTGGCACGCGACGGCTCGGCTGCGCATCGCCTGGCGCGGCGCGCCAACGCGCTGGTGTTACTCGACCAGGGCATGAGCTGCAGCGATGTCGCCAAGGTGCTGCTGCTGGATGACGATACCGTCGGAACTTGGTATCGGCTGTATGAGGAAGACGGGATCGAAGGCCTGGCGAGCTTTGGCTATGAGGGCAGCGCGTGCCGCCTGAGCGATCAGCAGAAGGATCAGCTGAAAGCGTGGATCACCGAGACGCTGCCGCGAACCAGCTGCGAGGTGGGCGCCTGGATCGAGAACGAATGTGGCATCGTCTATGAGAGCCGCTCTGGCCTGATCGCACTGCTGCATCGGCTGGGCGAGGCTGGCCGAAGGTTCCGGCGGCGCAGCCGTTGGAATGGCCAGACGAGGGATGGAGCATCGCAAGCCGAAAGCAGTGTCGTGCAAGCTGGCCCCTGACAAGCCGGCCAACTTTATCCAGAGGTACGAAAATCTGCTGAACCAGATTGGCGATGATGAAGCCGTGCTGTTTGGCGATGCGGTGCATCCGACGCATGCGGTGCGGCCGGTGGGGTGCTGGGGGCCGAAGAATCTGCCGGTTGCGGTGTCCCAGAGCAGCGGCCGCCAGCGGCTGAACATTCACGGTGCAATTGATCTTGAGACTGGCGCCACCCGTATGATCGAGGCGGCCACGGTGAGTACCATCAGCACGATCATGCTGCTGAAGGCGATCGAAGCGATGTATCGAGGCAAGCGGCTGATCCATCTGTTTGTGGACAATGCTCGCTACCATCATGCCAAGCTGGTGCAGGCGTGGCTGGCGAGGCCAGGATGCCGGATCAAGCTGCACTTCATCCCCGCCTATTGCCCGCACCTGGATCCAATCGAGCGGCTATGGGGTTTGATGCACAAGCATGTCACGCACAATCGATGTCATGCGACGTTCGCTGATTTCAAAACGGCGATCCTGACGTTTCTACGCGAGGAGGTGCCCAGAAAATGGCACACCTATTGTGATAGAGTAACGGATAATTTCCGCATCATCTCGCCCAAGGATTTTCGGATCTTGGCGTGAGCGGGGTATACCTGCTCAGCGCGCCGCTCTCACCCGAGCGGTTGGATGAGATCGTCCGATCGCACTGGGGAGTCGAAAACCAGCCGCACTGGCGGCTCGACGTGGTGATGAAGGAGGAGGATCAGGACAGAACCCGATTAGGAAATGGCCCCGAGAACCCCGCCGTACTCCGCCATCTGGCTCCCAACGCGATGCAGAAAGAAGGATCAAAGGGCTCCTTGCGAGGCAAATTCAAGCGAGCTGGCTGGAACGACGCCTATCTCACCCGGCTTTTGGCGCTGTTCTGAAATGCGATTGCCCTGCCGCAATGCACCGCTGCTATTGGGCCCGGGATTAGCGCTTCGGGGCGGCGGCCAGGCTGTCCAGCGCGGCCGGGACGATGGGCGGGGCGTTGTCCGCGGGCGGTGGCTTGCCGGCGACGGCGTTGTCCTGCCACCCTCCGCCTAGCGCGTCGTAGAGCGACACGACGTCATTGGTCAGCATCACATCGGCCTGGACCAGTTGCTGGCGTGATCCGATAAGCGTGCGTTCGGCGTCCAGCACCTGGATGAAATCCACCAGGCCGTGGGTGTAGCTGTCACGCGCCAGATACAACGCCTGTTCCCCCGACCGGACGGCTTCCGCCAGCTTGTCGCGGCCGGTGCGGTCGGTGCGATAGGCGACAAGCGCGTCCTCCACCTCCCGCAGGGCGTTCAGCACGGTGCCGCGGTAGGCCAGGGCGGCTTCGGCTTGCTGGGCGCGTGCCAGGCGCAGGCCGGCTGTCAGGCGGCCACCCTGGAAGATCGGCAGCGAGACGCTGGGACCGAACGAGTAGAAGCTGCTCGCCCAGTTCGTCAGGAAACTGGCGTCCAGCGCGCGCAGCCCGAAGCTGCCGGTGAGCGAGACATCGGGGTAGAAGCTGACGATCGCGACCCCCACATTGGCGGTGGCGGCGTGCAACTGGGCCTCGGCTTCCCGCACGTCCGGGCGGCGCCGGGCCAGGGTAGACGGCACACCGATCCCGATCACCGCCGGGATTGGCGGCAGCGGGGCGGAGGATCCCAGCATCGCGTCAAGCGCGCCGGGCGGTTGGCCGGTCAGCACGCTGAGGCGGTTCATCGCCTGCTGTGACTGTTTCTCGTAGCTCGGCAACTGAGATTCAGTGTCGGCAAGCTGGGTGCGGGCCTGTTCAACGTCGAGATCGGTGGCCAGCCCCTGACGTTGTCGCTTCGATGTCAGATCGAACGCCGCCTGGGCGGTGCGCACGTTCTGCTGCTGGCTGGCGGTCAGCACCTGGGCGCCGCGGAGCTGCACATAGGCCTGCGCCACCTGCCCTTCCAGCATCACCAGCGCGTCGTTGGTAGCCTCGATCTGTGCCCGGGTCCGCGCGCCCGCTTGCTCCTGGGAGCGGCGGACGCGGCCGAACAGGTCTAATTCCCAGGAGGAACTCAGGCCGTACTGGAATAAGTCGACCGGCTGCTCGAGCTGGTGCAGCGCTCCGCCGATCGCGGTGCTGGCTTTGCTGCCAAGGCCAGGACTGATCGTGTTGAGCGGCGAGCTTTGGTCGGCCAGCGTATTCAATTGACCATAGACACCCTTAGACAGCAGCAGCCCGCGCAGCCCGAGCTGTTCACGCGTGTAGCTGCCGGTGGCGTTGATGGTGGGCAGGCCGGCGGCGCGCGCGGTTACCTCATCCTGGCGCGCTTCGACGATGCGATAGACCGCCTGTTGCAGATCGAGGTTGCCGGTGATCGCCTTCTGCATTAGGTCGGTCAGCACAGGATCGGCGAAACCGTTCCACCAGCTTGGGTCGGGGTTGGTCTGTTCGGTCACGTTCTGGGCCGGCTTGTCGTTCCAGTTGGCGACATCGGGTGGTTTCGGTGGCGTATAGTTGGGGCCGACGGTGCATGCGGTGAGGGCGGCAGCCATTACGTGGGGAAACAGCCGCATCAGTGTGCTCCGCCGCCGGCTTTTGTCTTGATACCGGACATCAGCAGTGCGGTCGGGATCATCAGCAGCGACATGGCGCCGGTAATCAGGAAGACGTCGGTGTAGGCCAGCACGGCGGACTGGACCTGCAGCATCTGGAACACCTGGCCCGGGGCCGCCTGCACCGCCTGGCCCATCGATTGTCCGAGATCGACCAACGCCTGCTGAATCTGTTGCAGCAGGACGTTGTATGGCTGGTAGACGGGGGACAGGTAATCGACCAGGTGGGCCTGGCGAACTTGCATATGTTCGGTGACCAATGCGGTGGAGACCGAGATTCCGATGCCGCCGAATACGTTGCGCGCCATGGTGAACAGCGCGGTCGCGTCGCCTGTCAGCTCCCGCGGGATGGTTGCGTAAGCGATGGTGCTGATCGGCACGAACAGCAGCGCCAGACCGGCGGTCTGCGCCGCTCGATACAGCATCAGATGGAAAAAGTCCAGTTGTGGAACCAGATTCATCGAGTAGAACAGCGCGAGGCCGAGGGCGAGGCCGCCGGACGCGATGAGATATTTGGTCGGCACCACATCCATAAGCTTCCCGGCGACGGGGATCAGCATGGTCAGCACGACCGCGCCTGGCGCCAGCACCAACCCCGCCCAGGTCGCATTGTAGCCAAGCTGCTGCTGGGCGAATTGCGGGATCAGGACGGCGCTGGCGTAAAGCACGAAGCCCATCATTGCGATTTGCAACGAACCAAGTGCGAAATTGTGGTCCTTGAAGACCCGGAGGTTGACGATCGGGTCGCGGACGTAAAGCAGGTAGACGGTGCCGAAGAGGAAGCCCGCCGCGGACAGGATGAACATGATCCGGATGAAGTTGGACCCCAGCCAGTCGTAGTTTTCCCCGCGATCGACGCCGACCTCCAGGCAGCCCAGGGCGAGGGCAATGAAGAAGACTCCCACGTAGTCGAAGCGAGGCGCGGTCTTTCTTTCGGCTTTGATCGTGGGTGAGTCCTCGACGAATTGCAGTACGCCAAAGAATGTTCCGATACCGACTGGAATGTTGATCAGGAAGATCCAGTGCCAGGAATAGGTGTCGGTCAGGTAGCCGCCGACGACCGGGCCGACGACGGGTGCGATGATGATGGCGATGGCGGTCAGGGAGAACGCCTGCTGGCGCTTTTCCGGTGGAAAGTGATCCAGGATGATGGCTTGCTGCGTTGGTTGCAGGCCGCCGCCGAAGAAGCCTTGCAGCGCCCGGAACAGCAGGATTTCCTCAAAGTTGGTCGAGATTCCGCAAGCGAAGGAGGCGGCAGTGAAGGCGCCGATGCAGATGAGGAAATAGCATTTCCGCCCCAGCAGGCGGCTGAGCGCGCCGGAGATGGTCAGCACGATGCCGTTGGCGACCAGGTAAGTGGTCAGCGTCCAGGTGCTTTCGTCGCTGCTGATCGACAGGCTGCCGGCGATGTGCGGCAAAGAAACGTTCACGATGGTGGTATCCAGCACCTCCATGAACGCGCCCAGGGTCACGATGATGGCGACGACCCAGGGGTTTGCCCGTGGCTTCCAGCCTTGGGCGTCGCTCATCGGACCGTGACCGTCGGTTCGACGGAAATACCCAGCGGCAGGCCGTGCTGGTTGTCGAGGCCGCTGTCGATGATGATCTTGACCGGCACGCGGCGGACGATCTTGACGAAGTTGCCGGTCGCGTTTTCCGCCGGGAAGGCCGAGAACCTGGCGCCGCTGCCTTGCTGGATACTGTCGACGTGGCCTTGCAGGTGGAGGTTGGGATAGGCGTCGACGTCGATCGACACGTGCTGGCCGGGACGCATGTCGGCGAGCTGGGTTTCCTTGAAGTTCGCGGTTACCCAGACGTGCGGCGTGACGATGTAGAACACCTGTTGTCCGGCCTGGACGAAGGTGCCGTTGTCAACGTTGCGACGGGTGATCATGCCGTCGGCCGGGGCGATCAGGTCCGTGTAGGACAGGTTGACGTCGGCCTGCGCGAGATTGGCCTCGGCCCGGGCGACCTGCGCCTGCCGCTGGCGAACGGTGTCCTCGGCCGCCTGGATGTTCTGTTGCACCAGGGCGGCGACCTGCACCTGCGCCTGAGCGTTCGCCACGGCGGCGGTGGTGGTCTGCAACTGTGCCGTGGCCTGATCGATGTTCGTCTGGGTCGTCGCCCGGGGATCGACGGTGTGTTGCCGGCGGTATTCCCGTTCGGCCTGGGCCTGGTTGGCCTGCGCCTGCTGAAGTTGCGCCTGCGCCTGCTGAAGGCTCGCCGGAAAGCGGACCCGGGCGATTTCCAGATCGACCTGAGCGCTGGAAAGCTGCGCCCTTGCCAGGGAGAGGTTGGCTTGGGCCTGGTCACGGGCGGTGGTGTAGTCGCGGGGATCGATCTTCAGCAGCGAGTCGCCGGCATGGACAAATGTATTGTCATCTATGTTGAGTTGGATGACATAGCCGGAGACCTTGGCCGCATAGGCGATGGCATTGCCCTCTGTATAGGCGTCGTCGGTGCTTTCCAAGTTGCGGGTTAGCAGCCAGTAAGCCACCCCCGCGATGATCGCGATCACCACGACCAGCGCAAGAATGATCAGCGGCCAGCGGGTCCTGGAGTGGCCGCTGTCATGATCGGTTGGCTCATCGCGCGGCCGGTTGTCCGCCTGCTCTCGCGCGGCCGGACGTTCTGGTTTTTCGCTGCGTACGGACCTGTGTCGCTCGGTCTGCTCCCGCGGTTCATCCTTTGTCTCGCTCAACACCAATCCCCACGGCTGGTTCCACTGTTCCGGTCGACTGCGCCGATCGGCGGGCCGTCGGTATCTTGCAACCACCGGCGGCTTCGCCGGCGCCGAGAGGTTGGTTGAGCACGCGCACGCCGCCTGTCGCGACGGCGCCCATCGCAAGCTCCTCGTAGCCGGGAATGCCCAGCTTACGCACGACGAAGACATCGAGCGGGGCGCCGAGCGTGCTCGCCACTTCATGCGCGACGGGTACGCCGCCACGTGGGAGGGCAACGACAAGCACATCCGGCTTGTTGGCATAAGTGGCGAGCTGAGCGGCGAGTAGGCGTCCAGCCTCGCGACGATCACGGAAGGGCAGCTGCTTCATGGCCTCTCCCCGCTTCTTCCCGCCGACATTCGCTCGGGGCGCGCGCGTCGAGGGCGATCCCCGGACACAAATAACCATGACACGGTAACTCGTCAGCGTGTCTTGACGGAGGTCAACTTCGCAAAATATCGGGCGACCAATTGAGGCCGAGTGTCGCCGCCCAAATGCGAGAGCATTCCACAATCGGGTAGGCCAAGATTGGCGCGCGTCAAGGCAGCCAGGCGCCGCTGTACCTAACGTACGTATCTGGCACTGGCCATCCAATCGATGCTCATCGGAGTTGAATGCCACAGAAGTATTTCGCGTCAAGCGTGATCTGCTGCCATCAAGTTGGGCAGTCGCCGCATGATCGATCGAAGAGAATCCTGTCCATGGGTGCCGCAAGACCTGAACTTACCCAAGCGTCCCCCTGGGTTCGTCTGGTGTCCGATCACCGTTCTCGGCTTTGGTTCTTGGGCGATCAGCGGGGGCGCTCAAGACGACGATGCATCTCTTGTAGCCATGCGGCATTCCCTGAGTCTCGATATCAATAGGATCGATATGGCAGCAGTGTACGGACTTGGACATTCTTTACCAATTTCATTGGTCCGATGAAATAGGCCCACGGTCGAAGATGCTTAAGGGTGCGATGGAAAGGCTGATCGATCACGGCAAGATTCGAATCGCCGGCGTCAGCGACTTCGATGTGCCGCTTCTGCAGCGATACGAAGCGATCCGGCCCGTAGATTCTTTGCAACCACCTTTCTCTCTCATCCATCGTGGAGCGGCTCAGCGCGAGATCCCTTGGTGCGCCAAGCACAAGAGCCCTATGCAAACGGGACTGCTGGCCGATGGGTTTCGCTGCCGACCACTTAGCCAAATTGGCCAAAGATCATTGGGGGCGTCGCTTTCCCGAGGTCCAAGAGCCCAGGCTGGGGCAATCTGTCGTTGCGAAACGCCCTCTGTCCGATCGCCGAACGGCACGGCACCACGGTTTCTGCGGTCGCCTGGCCCGGCGTTACGGGAGCTATCGTGGGCGCTCCCACCGCTGCTCAGGTTGATGGCCGGATAGGCGCCGCAACCCTCAAGTTGACTAGCGCCGATCTGGCGGAAATTTTAGCTGCGATCGTGCGTACTGGAGCCGGCGCCGGCCCAACGAAACCGCAACTTCAGCTCATCCTATAGAACGGCGGGGAGCCCAAGTGTTCCGAGGGCTGGGGACGTCTGGAGCAAGTCCAGCCTGACTGGCACGCGACAACACGAGCCGGGACTAATTGACGTTCGTCAAGGCGCTGCCGTCGACGATGGAGGCACAAATCACGAAGGAGCGGTTCATCCCCTAGACCGTGCGGCGCTCCCTGCACCTTAAACGGAGAATGCCATGTCCGAACTCGTGGTCATCGGCTTTGACAACCCGGATGAGGCAGATCGCGTCCTGAGCGAACTTCAGCGCCTCCAGATGGAATATCTCGTCGATTTGGAGGACGCGGTGGTGGTGATTCGTGACGCCAACGGGAAGGTGCGCATGAAACAGAGCGTTGACTTGGTTGGCCCCGCCGCGGCCTCGGGTGCCCTGTGGGGCGCTATGTGGGGCTCGCTGGTCGGGCTGCTCTTTCTGAATCCGCTCATAGGACTCGCCGCAGGCGCTGCGCTCGGGGCAGGGTCTGCGGCGTTGGCAGCCAGCCTCGCGGATTACGGCATCAACGACGACTTCATCCGTTCAGTAGGTCAGGCCCTGCAGCCAAATACCTCGGCCATCTTCATCCTGGTGCGCAAATTTCAGCCAGAAAAGGTACTGGCGGAGCTGTCGCGCTTCAAGGGCCGTA
>JAQGHW010000327.1 GCA_028291505.1 Rhodopila sp.
GCCTTGTTGGCGATGCGCAGGCTGATGACCGGCCAGATCACCATCATGTAGCCCATCGCCTCGAACTCCGAGGCAGTGAAGAACGGCGTTTGCCCGAACTCGGTCATGTTGGCCAGCAGCGGCACGCCGGGCAGTCGCGCGGCCACTTCCTTGAACATCTCGGCCGTGACCAGCGCTTCGGGAAAGATCGCGTCGGCGCCGGCTTCCATGAACAGCTTGGCGCGGCCGACCGATCCGTCGATGCCCTCGGACGCCGCGGCGTCGGTGCGCGCGATGATATACAAGTGCCGCCTCGCTTTCCGAGCCGCGGCGATCTTGGCCGCCATGTCATGCGGATCGGCCAGCTTCTTGTCGTTGAGATGCCCGCACTTCTTCGGCAGCAACTGGTCCTCGATGTGAACCGCACCGGCACCCGCGTCCTCAAAGCTGCGGACCATGTGCATGACGTTCAGCGCTTCACCGTATCCGGTGTCTCCGTCGACCAGCAGCGGCAGGCCAGTGGCGCGGGCAATCTGGCGGACGAAGAAGCAGACCTCATCCACGGTGATCATGCCGAGGTCGGGGATGCCCATCGACGCTGTCATCGCCGCGCCGGATAGATACAAACCCTCAAACCCGGCCTGCTTGGCTTGCAACCCGGCCTGGCCATTATGCGCACCAGGAAGCTGAACAATGCCCGGCCGGGCCAGCAGCGCTCGGAACCGCTCTCCGGCAGGCGCGGTGGGAAGGTCGTCGGCGACGAGGTAGGTCATGGCGGCGGGCTCCTTTGCAGCCCGGGATACCGGATTGGGGAGGAGAAGAACAGGGCAGGGGCGTCCGCTGCCCGGATCGCGGACGGGCGCGCCGGTCGCCTACTTGCGCCACTCCCCAGCGGCGGCCGCGTCGTCACATGGCACTGCCCATGCCGCGAATGCGGCGCGCCATCGCACCCATGATGTAATGAGCAAAGTTCGGCACCTCGTCGACCATGAAGCGGAATTTTCGTTGATCGATGACCGACAGTTCCGCCGCTTCCTTGACGAGGGCCGTCGAACTGCGCGGTGCATCGTCGATCATCGACATGAAGCCGATCGCCTCGTTGGGGCCGCAGACGTCGACGACCTTGTTGCCGATCAACATCTCGATCACGCCCGACTGCACCACATACATGCAGGAGCCTGGATCTCCTTTACTGAAAACAGTACTACCGGCCGGGTAGGAGATATTGATTCCGGCATTTTTCGCAAACATGCGCATGTCGATCTCGGTCACGGCTTCCCCTTCTTCTTCAGGCCAGGCTAACCGACGACCTTATCGTCCGCTTCTCCACATAGCCAGGGGATCTCTGTGAGAATTTCTGGAACCCGTTGCTCGGCTTGCGCTTGTTACGCGCGCCAGGAAGCTGAAGTCGGGAAACGGGGTTAGCGTGCGGTCTCGTTCGCACGATTGTTCAGCCCGACGGATCGAGCACAGACCCCGAGTGTGCTAATAGCGTCGGTCTCCAATCCATGGCCGGGATCATGTCAAAGCCAAACTATCAGTCCTTCGCCTCGCGCGGGTCCTCCAAATGACCGAACCTGTTCTCGATCTCGGTCCCTTCCGTAAAGCGGTGAAGCGCTGGAGGGCGGCCTGGGGGTCGTCAGCGACAGCGGTTGGTTCGATCAACAATCGGCTATCGTTCAGGATATGTTGGTCGCGGGCGTCATTCAGCATTTCGAGTTTGTCTACGAACTCAGCATCAAGATGATCAGGCGCCAAATCGAACTGGAATCCGATAGTCCTGATGAAGTCGATGCAACCAATTGCCGGGATATGTTGAGGGTCGCCGGCGAGAAAGGTCTTATTGCCGACGTCGAGGCATGGTTCTCTTATCGCAAAACACGCAATGTCAGCGCCCACACTTACGATCGCGATAAAGCCCGGGAGGTTTTCCGCGATACCTTACTATTCATCAACGATGCACGATCCCTGCTTGCTAATCTGGAATCGCGCAATGGCTGAGATACCGCCGATCGATATCCGCCCGGATCTTTGGCCGATCGTGCGCGACATCCTGAGCAAGCACGTTCCCCAATACGAGGTTTGGGCCTTCGGTTCCCGCGTCAAAGGGAGGGTGAAACCCTATTCCGATCTCGATCTGGCGGTCATCTCGGATAAACCCCTATCGCTGGGAATCCGCGGAGGGCTGGCGGAAGATTTCTCCGAATCCGATCTGCCTTGGCGGGTGGATGTGGTGGATTGGGCGGCGACCAGCCCGACATTCCGGAAAATCATCGAGCAAAACAAAGTCGTCGTGCAGCGCGCGTGGTAAGGTCGTGCAACGCGCGCGGTAAGGTCGTGCAGCGCGCGCGGTGACGCCCACCAACCCCACCCATCCAGCGCCGCTACTTCGCCAGATGCGCTGACAGGAACTGGGCGATCTCCCCGAACGCCTCGCGGCTCTCCGGAATGAACGGGTCGATCGTGTAGTAGGCGTGGGAGAACCCCTCGAACACTTGCAGCTCCGCCTCCACGCCCGCCTGGCGCAGCTTGCGATGGGTGCGCACGGTATTGCTCAGAAACAGATCGCGCGTGCCGGTGGTCAGGATCGCCGGTGGGAACCCATGAAAATCCCCGTAGATCGGACTGAGCTGCGGGTCCTTCAGGTCGCGTCCGTTGGCATACAGTTTCGCCGCATGCCCGAGGTAACCCTGGTAGCTGACCAGGATATTATCCAGCCACTCGTTGGTCTGGTAGCTGTCGCCGCTGTCGGTCAGGTCGGACCACGGCGTGCCGGGGGCGATGGCGGCGGGCAGCGGCACGCCTTCGGCCTTCGCGCGCAGCATCAGCGCCAGGGTCATGCCGCCACCGGTGGAGGTTCCAAACACCGCCACATGCGCCGGATCGGTCGTGGCGAGGACCGCCTTATAGACCGCCATCGCGTCATCCATCGCCGCCGGATAGGGCGCCGCGGGCGGCATGCGGTAATCCACCTCGATCACCTTGAAATGCCCATAGCCAGCCATCGCCGCCGCCTCGCCAGTGCCGGCCTCTCCCGGGCCATACACATACCCGCCGCCGTGCAGGTTCAGCAGCACGCGGTTGCGGTTCTCCGCCGGCATCTCCTTTGGCTGCAAGATGAACACCGGCACGCCGGCCATGACACCGGTCGTCATGGTCACACCGAGCTTCTCGCGCCAGCCGGGTTGGGCCGCGGCGGCGCCCTCCGCGAGGTGGTTGACCAACGCAGTCCACGCGGCGGCATCCGGCGGATTGGCATTCCAGGCGAGCGCTCGGTATGGCTTCGCGATGGTAGCGGCCAGTTCGGGGCTGACCGTCGCGGTCGGTACCGGAATGATCCGGCCGGGGACGGTGCGCGGTCCGGTGCCCTTGTTGGCGTCGCCCTCAACCTGTTCCAGCGGCGATTGGGCATAGGCCGGCGCGAGCGTGCAAAGCGACAGTGCCAGCGCAAGCGTGGCGGAGCGGACCGGACGCATGGTTGTTTCCCCCTTTCGGTTGGCCCAAACTCTAATCAAAACATTTCTCGACCGGAAGACCAGGCATCCGATCTGGCAGGGCAATCGGATGAACGATTACGTGACAAAAGGCCAAAGGGCTGCATCTGTACCCGATCCGCTGATTCAATTTGAGGGAATTCCTACCATAACGGGCTTCATGCACGCCCTCCCGAAGACCCCGTGCGGCCGTAACGTACATTACTATTCCGTGCCGAACCGGCCAGTCCAACCCTGCACGTCCTCTGCGCCTCTGCGCCTCTGTGGTGGAAAATCGATAGATCCCCACACACACCGGCCGTTCCTACGACGCAGTATCCCACGCAGTCCGCGCACAGCGTGCGGATCCAGCAGCACATCGCTTGTTCACCCCTGTCCGATCTGGTCTGCACCGGCGCGAACTTGCTATGCTCCAGCCCGGATATCGGAGCATCATCGGCAATGGTCGATCTCGCCTACAGCACCGCAAGCCAACTATCCGCCGCCCTGGCCGCGCGGAAGGTCTCGGCTGGCGAACTCACGCAATACGCGATCGCACGCATCGAAGCGCTCGACGGGCAAATCAACGCAATCGTCGTGCGGGATTTCGCGCCGGCGCGGTTAACCGCCGAACAAGCCGATGTCGCCCGGGCGCAAGGCGACACGCGGCCGCTGTTAGGAATTCCAATCACCATCAAGGAGGCCTTCAACATCGCCGGCCTGCCGACGACCTGGGGCATGCCGGCATTCAGGCACTTCCACCCCGCGGAAGATGCAGCCGCGGTCGAGCGTGTCCGCGCCGCCGGAGCGGTAATCCTCGGCAAGACGAACGTGCCGCTCGGTCTCGCGGACTGGCAATCCTACAACGACGTCTACGGCACGACGAACAACCCATGGGACCACGGGCGCACCCCGGGCGGGTCCTCCGGTGGCGCCGCCGCCGCGTTGGCCGCCGGGTTCGTGCCGCTGGAAATCGGCTCCGATGTGGGAGGCTCGCTGCGGGTGCCCGCCCATTTCTGCGGCGTCTACGCCCATAACCCCAGCCGCGGCCTGGTGCCGGTTCGAGGTCATGTCCCGCCCGGCGTGCCATCGTTGCCGCGGGAGAGTGACCTGATGGTGGCCGGGCCGATGGCGCGATCCCCCGCCGACCTGGATTTGTTGCTCGACGTGATCGCCGGGCCGGATACCCCGTCGGCGGCCGCTTACCGCCTGGCGCTGCCGCCGTCCCGGCACGACCAACTCAAGGATTTCCGCGTGCTGATCGTCGACACGCATCCGCTGCTCCCCATCGGCAGCGCTGTCGGCGCGGCGATAGAGCGTCTGTCCGTCTGGCTGGGACGCTCGGTCGCCAAAATCGCGCACGCAAGCGCACTGTTGCCCGATCTTGCCATGAATGCCCGCACCTACCTGGCGTTGTTCAGCTCGGGCTTCGCCGCGAACATGCCGGCCGAGGCATATCTGGAACTGCAACGGATCGCCGCCTCGGTCGCACCGAACGACAACAGCCTGCGTGCCG
>JAQGHW010000329.1 GCA_028291505.1 Rhodopila sp.
CGCGGCGTCATGGAATTCCTGCTGATCAACCACCCGCTGGACTGTCCCATCTGCGACCAGGGCGGTGAGTGCGACCTGCAGGACCAGGCCATGGGCTACGGCATGGACCATTCCCGCTACGCCGAGAACAAGCGCGCGGTGCCGGATAAGAACCTCGGCCCGCTGGTCAAGACGTCGATGAACCGTTGCATCCACTGCACCCGGTGCATCCGTTTCATTGCCGAAGTGGCAGGTGTACCGGATCTCGGCGCCACCGCCCGCGGCGAGCACATGGAAGTCGGCACCTACATCGAAAAGGCGCTCGGTTCAGAACTATCAGGCAACATTATCGATCTTTGCCCGGTTGGTGCGCTGACCTCGAAACCCTACGCGTTCGTTGCCCGGTCGTGGGAACTGGCGAAAGTCGACAGCATCGATGTGCTGGATGCGGTCGGAACGAATATTCGTATCGATGCGCGCGGCACCGAAGTGCTGCGAATCCTCCCGCGCATCAACGAAGACGTGAACGAGGAATGGCTCGGCGACAAATCCCGTTTCGCCCTCGATGGGCTGAAACGCCGCCGCTTGGACCGTCCCTGGGTGCGCGAAAACGGCAAGCTGCGCGCCGCCACCTGGACCGAGGCGTTCGCAACGATCGCCGCGAAGCTGCAGCCGCTGTCGGGCGACCGGATCGGGGCCATCGCCGGCGATCTGTGCGACGCCGAAAGTATCCTGGCGCTGAAGGACCTGCTCGCCAGCCTGGGCTCGACCAATGTCGATTGCCGGCAGGACGGGGCAAAACTGGATGCCACGCGGCGCGATTTCTACTGCTTCAACACCTCGATCGCCGGGATCGAGGAAGCCGATGCAATCCTGATCGTGGGTTCCAACCCGCGCAAGGAAGCCCCGGTGCTGAACGCGCGCATCCGCAAGGCCTGGCTGGCGCATCAAGTGCCGATCGGATTGATCGGAACCGAAACGGATCTGACCTATGCGGTGACCCATCTGGGCGCCTCGCCGGCGCTGCTGACGGATTTGCACGGCGGTTCGCACGACTTCGCCAAGGTGCTGGGCAACGCCAAAAAGCCGATGATCATCGTGGGGCAGGGCGCCCTGGCGCGTCCCGATGGCAGCGCGGTGCTGGCGGCGGCCTGGCGGTTGGCGGCACAGGTCGGCGCGCTGTCGCAGGACTGGCACGGCTTCAACGTGCTGCACACCGCGGCGGGTCGCGTCGGCGCACTGGACCTGGGTTTCGTGCCGGGTCCAAACGGCAAGACCGTCGACGCCATGCTGGCCGGCGGCGTCGATCTGCTCTGGCTGCTCGGTGCCGACGCGTTCGACCCGGCGCGCATCGCGGCAGGAACGTTCGTCGTCTACCAGGGCCATCACGGCGAGGCCGGCGCGCAGCGGGCGGACGTGATCCTGCCCGGCGCGGCCTACACCGAAAAGTCCGGCACCTACGTGAACACCGAGGGCCGGGCCCAACGCGCGTTCAAGGCGGTCGATCCGCCGGGGGACGCGCGGGAGGACTGGACAATCCTGCGCGCATTCAGCGCCGTGATCGGCAAGACCCTGCCGTACGACACGATCGAAATGGTCCGGACGCGGTTGGAGAAGGTCAATCCGGTGTTCGGCCGGGCCGGTTTCCTGCCCCGGTTCGGCTGCTCCGATCATACCGGCCCGACCGGCGACCCCGCGGTGCTGTCGGATGCGCCGCTGATGTCCAGCGTGGCGAATTACTACGTGACCGATCCGATAAGCCGTTCCAGCCCGACCATGGCGGCGTGCGTCGCGGCGCAGGCCGCGCCACTGCTCGCGGCGGAGTAGGCCGATGTACGACTTCTTCCACAACACCAATATCGGCCTGGTGATCCTGACCTTTATCGAGGCGCTGGCCCTGCTGGTGCCGCTGCTGATCGGTGTCGCCTACCTTACCTACGCCGAACGCAAAGTCCTGGCGGCGATGCAGTTGCGCAAAGGCCCCAACGTCGTCGGGCCGTTCGGGCTATGGCAGCCCTTCGCCGACGCGCTGAAGATGCTGATGAAGGAAACCATCATTCCTTCCGGCTCGAATCGTCTGCTGTTCCTGATGGCGCCGATGCTGACTTTCGCGCTGGCGATGGTGGCCTGGGCGGTCATTCCGGTGGACGACGGTTGGGTCGGTGCCGATATCAATGTAGGCATCCTCTATCTGTTCGCGATCTCCTCGCTGGGTGTCTACGGCATCATCATCGCGGGCTGGGCGTCGAACTCGAAATACGCCTTCCTCGGGGCGATGCGATCGGCGGCGCAGATGGTCAGCTACGAGGTCTCGATGGGCTTCGTGCTGGTGACCGTGTTGCTATGCGTCGGCAGCCTGAACCTGTCGGACATCGTCCGGGCGCAGCACACGGTGTGGTTCTGCGTCCCGCTGTTTCCGATGTTCATCGTGTTCTTCATCTCGGCACTGGCGGAAACCAACCGCTCACCGTTCGACCTGCCGGAAGGTGAGTCAGAGATCGTGGCAGGGTTCTTCGTAGAATACTCGTCGATGAGTTTCGCGCTGTTCTTCCTCGGCGAATACGCCAACATGTTCCTGATGAGCGCCCTGACCACCATCCTGTTCCTGGGTGGCTGGCTCGCACCGTTCAATGTCGAGCCGTTCACCTGGATCCCGGGCGTGATCTGGTTCATCCTGAAGATCTGCGTCGTGCTCTTCGTCTTCCTGTGGGTGCGCGCAACGTTCCCGCGCTATCGCTACGACCAGCTGATGCGGCTGGGCTGGAAGGTCTTTCTCCCATTGTCGCTGCTCTGGCTGGTCATCACCGCCGGCGCGCTGATGGCGTTCGGTTGGCTCCCCAACACATGACCCGAAACATGACCCCACGGGCGGAGTCCTGACATGGCATTCTTGGACCGCACCGCGCGCAGTCTGGTTCTCGGCGAGCTTGCCGCCGGGATGTGGCTGACCTTGCGCTATTTCTTCCGGCCGAAAGTGACGATCAACTACCCCTACGAGAAGGGACCGATCAGCCCGCGCTTCAAAGGTGAGCACGCACTGCGCCGCTACCCGAACGGCGAGGAACGCTGCATCGCCTGCAAGCTGTGCGAGGCAATCTGCCCGGCCCAGGCGATCACCATCGAAGCCGAACCGCGGGAGGACGGGTCGCGCCGGACCACCCGCTACGACATCGACATGACCAAGTGCATCTACTGCGGCCTGTGCGAAGAAGCCTGCCCAGTGGACGCCATCGTCGAGGGCCCGAACTTCGAGTTCGCCACCGAGACCCGCGAAGAACTGATGTACAACAAAGACAAGCTGCTCGAGAACGGCGACCGGTGGGAGCCCGAACTCGCGAGGCGGCTGGAACTGGACGCGCCCTACCGATGATCACCGCGATCCTGTTTTATATCTTCGCCGCGATCCTGCTGGTGTCGGCCGCGATGGTGGTCAGCGCCCGCAATCCGGTGCACTCGGTGCTGTTCCTGATCCTGGCGTTCTTCAATGCCGCGGCCCTGTTCCTGATCGCCGGGGCCGAATTCCTGGCGATGATCCTCGTCATCGTCTACGTCGGCGCCGTCGCGGTGCTGTTCCTGTTCGTGGTAATGATGCTGGACGTTGACTTCGCCGAACTGCGCGGCGGGTTCCAGCGCTATCTCCCGGTTGGCGCGACCGTCGGCGTGGTGCTGTTCGTGGAACTGGCCGCTGTGCTGGGCGGCTGGAAGCTGGCCCCCGGCGCGGTGCAACTGCGGATGTCGCCAATGCCCTCCGGACTCTCGAACACCGAGGCGCTCGGGCGCGTCCTCTACACCGATTACGTGTTCCTGTTCCAGACGGCCGGGTTGATCCTGCTGGTGGCGATGATCGGCGCCATCGTGCTGACGTTGCGCGACCGCAAAACGTCGCGGCACCAGAATATCCAGCGCCAGCTTGACCGGAAAGTGACGGAGACACTGCAGATGATGTCGCTGTCGCTAGGCGCGGGCACCACGGCCTCCGGCGGATATCTCCACCCGAAGGAGCCAGAGGCCGAACCGGTCGAGGAACACGCCGACGCAGGGGGGCACGGCCATGGGCATTGACGTGATGGCCGAACGGTCCGGTCCCATGGCACAACGGGTGGAGTCACATCCATGATGGACGTCGGCCTCGGCCACTACCTGGTGGTGTCCGCCATCCTGCTCGTCCTGGGCATTTTTGGCATCTTCCTGAACCGCAAGAACGTCATCGTCATCCTGATGGCGATCGAACTCATCCTGCTCGCGGTCAACCTCAACTTCGTCGCCTTCTCCGCCGCCCACGCCGATCTGGCGGGGCAGGTCATGGCGATGCTGGTGCTGACCGTCGCCGCGGCCGAGGCCGCGATCGGGCTGGCCATCGTCGTCATCTACTTCCGCAATCGCGGGTCGATCCAGGTTGAAGACGTCAACCTGATGAAGGGTTGAGCATGCTGTTCGCAATTGCCGTCTTCGCTCCGCTGGCGGGCGCCCTGGTGTCCGGCCTGCTGGGCCGGGCGATCGGGGACAAGGCCGCGATGGGCGCCTCCGTCCTGGGTATGGTGATCGCCGCCATCTGCGGGCCGATGGCATTCTTCCAACTCACTGGCGGGGCGGACAGCGGCGTGCTCGACCTGGGCACTTGGATTGAATCCGGCCGCTTCCACGTCGATTGGGCCCTGCGCTACGACACGCTGGCCGCTGCGATGGTCGCGATGGTGTCGTTCGTGTCGATGCTGATCCACGTCTATTCGATCGGCTACATGGGCCACGACGCCCGCCCGAGGTATCGCTTCTTCGCCTACCTGTCGCTGTTCAGCTTCGCCATGCTGATGCTGGTCACCGCCGACAACCTGGCGCAGTTGTTCTTCGGCTGGGAAGGTGTCGGCCTGTGCTCCTACCTGCTGATCGGCTACTGGTATGACCGGCCATCCGCCAACGCCGCGGCCATCAAGGCATTCGTCGTCAACCGCATCGCCGACCTGCCGTTCGCCGTCGGGATCGCCCTGATCTTCTTCAAGTTCGGCTCCATCGAGTTCGCAACGATCTTCCCCGCGGTCGCCCAGCATGGCGCCGACACCTATGCGCTGTTCGGCACCACCTTCCCGGCGATCGAGGTCATCGGGTTCCTGATGTTCATCGGCGCCATGGGCAAGTCGGCACAGCTTGGCTTCCACGTCTGGCTGCCCGACGCGATGGAGGGACCAACACCAGTCTCCGCGCTGATCCATGCCGCCACGATGGTGACCGCCGGTGTGTTCCTGATGGCCAGGATGTCGCCGCTGATGGAATACGCGCCGTACGCGCTGGGTTTCGTCACCTTCATCGGCGCGTCCACCGCGTTGTTCGCCGCAACGATCGGCTGTGCCCAGAACGACATCAAGCGCGTCATCGCCTACTCGACCTGCTCCCAGCTTGGCTACATGTTCGCGGCGGCGGGCGTCGGCGCGTATCAGGCCTCGGTGTTTCACCTCATCACGCATGCGTTCTTCAAGGCGCTGCTGTTCCTGTCGGCCGGTTCGGTCATCCACGCGATGTCCGATGAGCAGGACATGC
>JAQGHW010000391.1 GCA_028291505.1 Rhodopila sp.
GCTGAGGAATTCCATGCCGGCTTACCGCTCCCGCACTACCACCCACGGCCGCAACATGGCCGGCGCTCGCGGCCTGTGGCGCGCAACGGGCATGAAGGATGGCGATTTTGGCAAGCCCATCATTGCCGTGTCCAACAGTTTCACCCAGTTCGTTCCCGGCCATGTCCACCTGAAGGATCTCGGCCAACTAGTTGCTCGGGAGATCGAGGCAGCCGGCGGTATTGCCAAGGAATTCAACACCATCGCGGTGGACGACGGCATCGCCATGGGTCATGACGGCATGCTGTACAGCCTGCCGTCCAGGGAACTGATCGCCGACAGCGTCGAATACATGGTCAACTCGCACTGCGCCGATGCGATGGTCTGCATCTCCAACTGCGACAAGATCACCCCCGGCATGCTGATGGCGGCGATGCGGCTGAACATCCCGACCGTTTTCGTTTCCGGGGGGCCGATGGAGGCGGGGAAGGTGCTGCACAAGGGCAAGACGCGGTCGGTCGACCTGATCGACGCCATGGTTGCCGCCGCCGATACCACCGTGACCGACGAAGAAGTCGCGGTCATGGAGCGTTCGGCGTGCCCGACGTGTGGGTCATGCTCCGGCATGTTCACCGCGAATTCCATGAACTGCCTGGTGGAGGCACTGGGGCTTGGCCTGCCGGGCAACGGCACCGTCGTCGCCACCCACGCGGACCGGCGCGAGCTGTTCCTGGAAGCGGGGCGCAAGATCGTCGAGATCACCCGCCGGCACTACGAAACCGACGACTTTTCGGTGCTTCCCCGCAGCGTGGCGACGTTCGCAGCGTTCGAGAACGCGATGACGCTTGATATCGCCATGGGCGGGTCGACCAACACGGTGCTGCATCTGCTGGCCGCCGCGCATGAGGGTGAGGTGGCGTTCACCATGCGCGACATCGACCGGCTGTCGCGCCGGGTGCCGGTGCTGTGCAAGGTCGCGCCGTCGGTGCCCGATGTGCATGTCGAGGACGTTCATGCCGCCGGGGGTGTCATGGCCATTCTCGGGGAACTGGAACGGGCGGGCCTGATCGATGCCTCGGTCCCGACCATCCATTCGGAGACGTTGGCCGAAGCCCTGCAACGCTGGGACGTCCAGCGAACGGCCGATGAAGCGGTCAGAACCTTCTATCGGGCGGCACCTGGCGGCATCCCCACCACGGAAGCATTCAGCCAGTCCGAGCGCTGGGAGAAGCTGGACACGGATCGGGCGCATGGGGTGATCCGCGACAGGGCCCACGCATTTTCTGCCGATGGTGGGTTGGCGGTGCTTTACGGCAACCTCGCCGAGGAAGGCTGCATCGTGAAGACGGCCGGCGTGGACGCCTCGATCCTGAAATTCGCCGGCCCGGCGCGGGTGTTCGAGAGCCAGGATGCGGCGGTGTCGGGTATCCTGGGCGGCGGCGTGAAGGCCGGCGACATCGTTCTGGTGCGTTACGAGGGGCCGCGCGGCGGGCCGGGCATGCAGGAGATGCTGTATCCGACCAGCTACCTGAAGTCGAAGGGCCTGGGGAAGCTGTGCGCGCTGGTGACCGATGGGCGGTTCTCCGGCGGGTCATCAGGGCTGTCGATCGGGCATTGCTCGCCGGAAGCCGCGGAAGGCGGGCTAATCGGGCTGGTCGAGGATGGCGATATCATCGAAATCGATATCCCGGGCCGCAGGTTGAACCTGGCGGTGTCCGACGCGGTGCTGGCGAGCCGCCGCGTCGCCATGGACGCGAAAGGCGAAGCGGCCTGGCAGCCGGCGGAGCCTAGGCAACGGCAGGTCTCGACGGCGTTGCGTGCGTATGCCGCCATGGCCACCAGCGCGGCCCGCGGTGCGGTGCGGGATGTTCAGTCTATCCGCCGGCGTTAATACGCCCCGGTCGTTCCCGGATCATATCCGGGGACGACCGAGCGTCAGAGGGTCGCGCTCAATATCCCGGCTGGTAGTAGCCTGGAGGAGCGGCGTAGTAGACCGGGGGTGGCGCATAGTAAACCGGCGGCGGGGCGTAGTAGACCGGGGGCGGGGGCGCATAGGCCTGCGAGGCGATCACACCACCGATCACGGCCGCGGCTCCAAGTCCCAGAAGGACGCCGCCCGGGCCTATCCCACGGCGCTCACCGTGCCAACCCCCACCACCGCCGTGCCAGCCCTCGTGGCCGCCACCACCATGCCATCCACCACCACCACCACCACCACGGCCGTGCCAGTCCGCGTGGGCCGCCGGCGCTGCCAACAGCGCCGCCGCGACGGGGACCGCAATCAAGAATGCTTTCAGGCGCATCATGGCTTTGACTCCTTTTCTCAACCGGGAATGTAGGCATCGAGCGTGACCGGATTGAGGCAGCACGGCGCCTGTTTGATGATTATTTTTTCATGTTGCGCGTCTTTGTTTGATCGCATGATTCACACGCTTTGAACGTTCCCCTCGCGTTTCGTCAGCTTGGCTGACGCCAACGAAACGCTGGCCGCTCAGCGTGATCATGCTCAGCGCGCGTTGGCGGGGGCGTCGAGCGGCCATAGCGCTGCATGCCAGCGGATCGCGATCACGCCGGTCAGCAGCAACCCGGCGACACAATAGGCGGACGCGGTGGCGGCGAAACCGAACCGCTCGATCAGGGCGCCGG
The DNA here is from genome assembly GCA_028291505.1 of Rhodopila sp. Taxonomy (GTDB): domain Bacteria; phylum Pseudomonadota; class Alphaproteobacteria; order Acetobacterales; family Acetobacteraceae; genus Rhodopila. The sequence continues at coordinate 2,626 of JAQGHW010000391.1, forward strand.
CGGTCAGCAAACCGATTGGCAGGCCATAGATCGCCAGCATCCGCACGCCCATGACGCGGCCTCGGAACCGTGGGCTGGCACCATGCAGCAGCATGACTGCCATCGGCACCATGCATAGGCTCTGGGCGAACCCGGCGAGCACCAGGGCGGCCCGCCCGCCGGTGATTCCGGGGATATGCACGAACCCCAGCAGCATCGCGTACCAGACGCCGGTGTAGATGATCATCATCCGCGCGGGCCGGATCGACCGGCCGGCGAAGCTGATCGCGATCGAGCCGGCCAGGGCGCCGAAGGCGAAGCTCGCCACGAGGGAGCCGAGGCCGGTTTGCCCGACATGGTAGATCTCACGCGCGACGTAAGGCAGCAGGCCCAGGGTCAGCGGAAACGCCGTCATGTTGACCAGGAACGCCAGCCACATCGCGGCCAGCGAGGCGGGTGTGTCCCAGACGTATGCCAAGCCCTCCCGCAGGTCGCGCCAGAGCGACAGTGGCGCCATCGTCCCGGCGGGTCGGGGTGCTCCGACGCCCAGGGTCAGCCCGAATCCCGTTGTGTAGAACGCGGTGATGACGATGTAGGCCGGCGCCATGCCGAGCAGGGCGAACAGGCCGGCGCCGGCGAGCGATCCGACGACCCGGGCGGAATCCGCTGTGGTGCGTGCTACCCCCATCGCGGCCATCAACCGGTCGCCGGGCATCGTCTCCGCGACCAGGGCGTTGCGCATCGCCAGGTCCGACGGCCGGACCAGCCCCACCACGGTGGCGA
>JAQGHW010000400.1 GCA_028291505.1 Rhodopila sp.
AAAAAGGCGCGACTTCCGCTGAGGGTCCACGGCGAAGCAATAGCGCTCATCATCGTCGTTCGTGGCCAGCCACTTCGGAATAACGACCCGGGGTATCCAATTTTATGCCAGAGCTAGAGATCGCCACCAAGGTTCGGAGCAGGTTGCTCTTGGAGCCGATGGCCTATGCAGCCTTCCGCCGCAATTGGCTAACGCTCAGCCACACCGCCGAAACCAGGAAGTAGAAGGCGCCTACTGCGGCATAGCCGGCCACGTTGGTGATGGATGGCGGCATCGGCATCCGCGCCTGCACGATGAAAAACGTGCCTGCCAGCGCTGATTGCCCTCCGCTCAGGATCATCGCCCACTGCGCACCATAGCTCTTCCAACGGCGGACTGCGGTGCCGAGTTGAAGCAGGCCAGACAGGATCGCCCATGCGCCGAACACCCCGAGCACCCAATTCATGCTCATCTCCAGCGCGAGAACCACCGCGAGCGTTGTCGCCACACTGACCACGACGTTGATAGTCTGCGTGCGATTCTGTCCCAATCCTCCGCTGCGCGATGCGTCGACAAAATTGGCGAGGGCATCCCATGCAGGATAAGCCACGAGTAAAACCGCCGCGATCACCCAGGAATGCTGTCCCACCGTAAAGGCAGCCGCCACCCAGACAGCCGAGAACGCCGTCCGAGCGAAGTAATAGAGCTTGAGCCATTGTTCCTGGCTGGCACGAGAAAGATCACTGTGAACCGGCATTGGATAATTCCTTCCGACTAGTAGGTAGGGTCTCTCGACGAGCGTCGCAGAGCGATCACGGCTATGGCTATTTGAGATCTGGAGGGAAGCGCGGAGCGAGTCGCTCCAGGAGCGGGCCTGTCACGAAGCCGAATATCTTCGGATCGCCATAGGCCCGCGCCGAAAGCATCGCGCCGTGAACCGTCGCCATGAACGCTTCAGCCTCGGCACGAGGGGTACTCATCAGTTGAAGTCGGCCGTGCCGCGCGCCGCGCTCCAGCACGGATGTCAGCCACGCTGACAGGGAGCGGAAATGCGCCCGGACCTCCAGGCCAACTTCCTCAGGCAGAACGGGGAGCTGGCTTGCCAACAGCGCGCAGACACAAAACGGAGCGCTGGCGTCCGCGATGCAGGCTTCCCAATACCCAGCGTAGAACCGAAGCTGTTCGAGCGGATCGGATACCTGAAGTTCGAGATTCGCCATCCCCGCTTCAGCTTCTTCCCGATACCGCGCAACCAGCGTTCGGACCAGATCGACCTTGCTTGGGAAATGGTGATGGATGCTCGCCTTACGAAGCCCGACCACATCAGCGATGTCGGCATAACTGAAGCCGTTGTAGCCGCCAGCGACGATCAGAGAACGCGCGCAAGCCAGGATGTCGTCAGCGGCGGTAGATAAGTTGCTCATGCCTTTCCCTACCTTCTGGTAGGATGGCTGTCAAGCCCCCTCTCCTTGCAACGCGAGCGCCTGAGGCAAGTTTTACAAGGCTTCAGCCACAAAGGGCGCCCGGTCGGGCCCTCGCCTGCAGGCGCGACACCGCCTCGGCCAGCGGAACGTCGGCCTGTGAGCCGTCGCGCTCACGCAGGCTCACCCGGCCATCCCTCATCTCGCGCCCGCCGACGATGGCCATCACCGGCACCGCCATTTCATGCGCCGCCACGATGCGCCGCGAAAGGGTCTCGGCGCCGTCATAGGCGACGGCCCGGATCCCGGCATCCTCGAACGCCGCCAACACGTCCGCGCCGTATCCGGCCTGGTCTTTCGAGATCGGCGCGACCGCGACCTGGTCCGGCGACAGCCAGAACGGAAGCACGCCGCCATGGTGCTCGAGCATAGAATGCCTCGAGCCGCTGCGGGAGCACGCCGTCGAGCTGCACTGTGCCGCACTGCCAGGATCGTCTCAGCCGGTCGCGCAGCGCGAATTCCAGCTTCGGTCCATAGAACGCACCTTCGCCGGAGTTGATTTGAGGCGCGAGGCCGCAGCGCCGCGCGGCATCGCCGAGCTTCGCCTCCGACCAGTCCCAGGTCGCGTCGTCGCCGGCGCGCGCCGCCGGCCGCGTCGCCAGCGCCACCTCGTAGTCGGGAAAACCGAGGTCGCGGTAGGCCTCGCCCAGCAGGGCGATGAAGCAGGCGACTTCGCCCTCCACGTCCTGCTCGCGGCAGAACACATGCGCGTCGTCCTGCTCGAAGGCGCGCGTCCGCATGATGCCGTGGAGCGAACCGGATGGCTCATTGCGGTGGCAAGCGCCGAACTCGGCATAGCGGATCGGAAGCTCCCGCCACGAGCGCAGCCCCTTGTTGAAGATCTGCACGTGGCACGGGCACGACATCGGTTTCAGCGCCATCGCCAGCTCGCCGTCGTCGACCCGGAACATGTGCTCGCCGAACTTGTCCAAGTGACCGCTGCGACCCCAGAGCTCCTTTGGCAGCAGCTGTGGCGTCCGGACCTCGGCGTAGCCGGCTCTGCGCATCTTGCGCCGGACATAGTCCTCCAGCACCCGGTAGATCGCCTAGCCGCGCGGATGCCAGAACACCATGCCCGGCGCATCTTCCTGAAGGTGCCAGAGCTTGAGTTTCACGCCGAGATTTCTGTGGTCGAGATCGTCCATGGCTGTGTTCCTTGTGATGGGAAAAAGCGCGGACGGGGACCATCGAAAACCAGAAAAGGCCCCGTCCGTCTCCGGCGGGGCCTTTTCTGGGTGACGTACGCTTGTCTCTAGCGCGCGCATCCAGCAGGCGATCCGCCGTAAGCGGTCGCCGTGGTGGTCAATGCGGCTGATCGAAGCTTGTTCATGTTCTGCATATGGCGGTGAAACGCTCAGGCGTCAATGCCCAGCCCGCGCTTGAAGTTGGTAATCGTCTTTTCGTTGATGATCGATGGCCAACGGCTCCTTGCCTCCATTCCGATGTCTCTTCAGGGGTTGGCATGTCCCCAGCATCTCACTTCATTGATATCGCGATTTTGCTGACGTTGGCGGCGAACTCCACTCCCGCCTTTGGACCTCGCAGCGCGATGACGACGCCGTTCTGATTTCCGAGTCGAATGCCTCCGGCGCCGCCAACCAAGGCACCACCGGCTCCCACGGAGCTGTAGGTGCCGGCAAAGTCGCTCACCTGCTTTATGCCCGAAGCCCAACCTTCCAGACGGCTGACAGATCCTCCCGCGGTGACACCCAGGCTGAGACCGGACACTCTGAATGGATAGTCGCGACCGCGATACGTCAGAACGCCGCTGCCGCCACCGGCACCCACCATCAGGCCCGCTTTCACGAACTTGACCCGAACGTAGCCGGGTGCCTGCGCAAGCGACGATGGCGTCGAAAGAACAACGGCGAAAAGCGCAATCACAGCGAGCCGAACTGCAGATGACATCGTTTCAGATTCCCGGGTTCAAGGGCTCGCCACATCCACTTTCTTCCAGGTCTGATCAGGATCGAACAGGTAGGCGCGTTTCGCGATGCTCTCGGTGCGTGTTCCGAGATCCTTCTGGTAGACGGTGCCGGCATGATTGACCGCGAAGGTCATGACGCCGGAATTTCCGTACTCGGCGGGATATGCGATCAGCGCGAAGCCGCCGATCATCTTTCCCCTGACAACGTAGTTCAGAGCTCCACCCGGCGCGCCGGATCCCTGCCCCTTCAGAATTCGATAATAATAGCCGTGATAGGGCGCCGCCTGCTCCGTGACCTTGTAGCCCTCGGCCGCTGCCTGCGCCGCCAATTCGCCGAGCGGGCTCGGGTCGCGATCGTCACGCCAGAACAGCCCATCCTTCTTGCCTGGGCTGCTGACGATGCGTTGTGCGTAGACCCCCGGCCCCTCGCCGGTGCGATCTTTCTCGGCATATTCGTTCTGGGCATCCACGAAGGACAGACAGGTTTGAATCGCGTCCAGTTCGTTGCGTCCGATGCGACGATACAGAATTTCGAGACGCCCGGCAGCCGCGTCGAACTCCCAGCCAGTCCTGTGGTTCACCAAAGGAATCGGGAATGGAAAATCGTCCGCGCCAAGGACGAGCGTCGCCTTCTTGTTTCCGTCGGCCTTGATGGAATATTTGGCGTCATAGGCGGACAAGAACCGCTGGCGCATCTCGGCATCAGCAACGTCATCGCCGGACTCGATGATGTCAGCTGCATCTTTGCCGAGCACTTTCAGAATGGTGCTTCTCGTGCCGGTCTTGACCGCGGCAACCAGCGCCGCCGCGGCGTCCTCTGGCGAGGGATAGGCCTGCTGCGCCTG
>JAQGHW010000401.1 GCA_028291505.1 Rhodopila sp.
GACTCGGCGGTGAGGGCAGGGTCTTCCAGTGTGACGCCTGGCAGGCCGGCGAACGCACGCAGGGCCTAGGAGAGCTGGCCCACGGGATAGGCGTAGACGCTGCGAAGCACCCATTCTGTTTCGAGCAGGACCGTGGTGCTGACGAATATGTCGTTTCCGTCAATCAGGGACCGGACCCTGGCTGATTGGGCCTGATGATCTCCGGTGAGGTAACGGACGATCAGGTTAGTGTCGATCGCGAGTATGCCGCCGCTTCGCCTCTGCCGCGATCCTGGCGTCCATTTCCTTCAGGGTTTTTGGTTCGCCTTGATGGGGAAGTGAGGCGAATACATCCTCGGGTTTCGTGGGTGCGAATATTGGGGCCGCTTTCAGGAGGACACCGTCGGCTGTGTTCTCAACGATCAATCGGGTGCCGGCATTCCAATGCCGCTGGTCGCGGATGGTTTTGGGCAAGATGACCTGGCCCTTGGTCGATACAGTGGTGGTTAGCCGTTCCGACGCAGGCATGACCATGTTCCAGAAGAAGTAAGATCTATAGCCGCGGGATTATGCCAAGGGCATGCGGAAGGTGAAACGTGTTTCCGTGGGTGATGACTCGACGCCGAGGGTGCCGCCGTGGGCCCTGGCGACCTCGGAGGCGATGAACAGACCGAGGCCCAGCCCTTGCTGACTTGGGCGCACGGCACCGCGGGTGAACGGCTGGAACAACCGGCCGAGCGCGGCAGGGGGGATCGGGTCGCCGGCGTTGGCGACAGAGAGTTCGAAGGACTGGCCATCGGTGGTGGCTCGCACCTGGATCGGTTGCGTTGGCGTTCCGTACGTCAGGGCGTTACCGAGGAGGTTGGAGAGAAGTTGGGCGAGGCGGGTGCGATCGCAGTTGACGGGGTCGTTCAAGGCGATCTCGGCGTCGATCAGGCGGTCGGGAAAGCTGGTTCGAGACTCGGCGATCACGTGGCGCAAGACCGGTTCGAGCGGCTCGTCCGCGCTGCGGTCCAGGACCAGTCCGCTGCCCAGCCGGCCACGGGCGAAGTCCATGACATCATCGATCAGACCGGCCATCCGCTTTACGCTGGCGCGGATCGTCCCGACCGTGCGGGTTGCCCTGCCGTTCAGCGGGGTTCTGAGCAGCAACTCGGCCCCGGCGCTGATGGCGGCGAGAGGATTGCGCAGGTCATGGCCGAGCACCGCGATGAACTGCTCTCGCAGTTCTGAGGTTTTGCGCTCGTCCAGGAGGCTTGCCCGGGTCATGGCGGCCTGCTCGAGCGCGTTGAGGTGGAAGGCAATCAGCTGGGCGAACAGTTTGAACATGCTGACCGCTTCCGGCGCGAGGCGGGCGGGGCGCGGGTCGATGGCGCAAAGCGTGCCAAAGAATCGGCCGTCGGGAAGGATGATCGGCATCGAGATGTAGCTTTGGAAGCCATACATCGCCGGCGTTTTATGGCTGCGATAGCAGGGATCTTCGGCGACGTTGTTGATGATGACCGCTTCGCCGCTTTGCCGGATTTCGTGGCAGATCGTGGTTTCGACATCCAGCTCGCCTCCGGGCTCAAGCCCGAACGCGATCTCATCGCGCACGCCGCAGGCGATCCAGCGATCCTCGGTTACCCTGGCGACGGCGGCGAAGCCCATGCCGGTGGTGCGACAAACCACCTCCAGGATGGTGGGCACGGCCTGGATAGAGCCAATCGTCGTGATATCGGCGTGGAAATCGTGCTGCATCCGCCGGCCTGAAGATACGTGTTCGGTAGAGGTAGATGTTTGCAACGGCGGTGTCATCTGCTTCCGTGCCGGGTTTTGACAGCGGGGCGGGACGGGGCTTTGTTCGCGGCTTCGAATAACGATACGAGGAAACGGCTGGATGCGCCCGATGGAAGGCATGCGCGTGATCGCGCTGGAACATGCGGTGGCGGCGCCGCTGTGCACGCGGCACCTGGCGGACATGGGTGCCGACGTGATCAAGATCGAGCGGCCGGGCGATGGTGATTTTGCCCGGGCCTACGACGATTATGTGAATGGGATTTGCAGCCATTTCATCTGGCTCAATCGGGGCAAACGCAGTGTTACGCTCGATGTGAAGAACCCTGATGCGCGGGCGGCATTGGATACGCTGGTCGGCGGGGCTGACGTGCTGGTGCAGAACCTGGCGCCGGGGGCCGCTGCCAGGCTGGGGCTGACGCATGAGGCGCTGAAGGTGGGCAATCCGAAGCTGGTGGTGTGCGACATCTCGGGGTACGGCGAGAGCGGGCCGTTCGTGCAGAAGAAGGCTTATGACCTGCTGATCCAGGCGGAGTCGGGGCTGATCAGCGTGACCGGTTCGGCGGATGAGCCTTCGCGGGTGGGGATCTCGATCGCGGATATCGCGACCGGGATGTATGCGATGACCGGTGTGCTGGGGGCGTTGCTGCGGCGGAGCCGGACGGGGGAGGGAGGCAATGTCAAAGTTGCCATGCTCGACGCGCTGGGTGAGTGGATGACCTATCCGATGCTGCGTCATGCTTACGCGGGGTCGGCGCCGCCTCGGGTGCCGACCAGCCATCCGGCGATCGCGCCTTATGGGGTGCATCGGACGCAGGACGGGCAGGTGATCCTGGGGCTGCAGAATGAGCGGGAGTGGGCGGTGTTCTGTTCCACGGTGCTCGGGCGGCCGGAGGTGCGGACGGATCCGCGGTTCGCCAGTCAGGGGATGCGGCGGCAGAACCGGCCGGCGTTGACGGGGATGATCGAGGATTTTTTCAGCGACAAGACGTCGTTGGAGGTGGCGGCGCTGCTGGATGCGGCGGGGATCGCGAACGGGCGGCTGAACGAGCCGATCGACGTGTGGAATCACGTGCAGTTTTCGGCGCGCGACCGGTGGCGGGAGGTTGCGACCGAGGCGGGGCCTGTTCGGGCGCTGCTGCCGCCGTTCACGTTTACGGATGAGGAGGCGGTGATGGGGGATGTGCCTCGCGTGGGGCAGCATACGGATGAGGTGCTGGGGGAGATTGGGTTCTCAGGCGAGCGGGTGGCGGCGATGCGGGCGGCGGGGGCGGTATGAGCTTTGATCCGGCGCAGCACCGGATGGTGCCGGAGCAGCGGTGGTTCGAGGATTTTCGGATTGGCGAGCGGTTCGTGTTACCGAGCCGGACGATGACGGAGGCGGTTTTCTTGGCGTTCCAGGCGGCGAGCGGGGATAATCATCCGATCCATTATGATGTCGAGTTCTGCCGTGCTCGGGGGATGCCGGGGCTGCTGGCGCATGGGCTGCAGTCGCTGGCTCAGACGGCTCCGGGGGCCGGGTTGTTCCCTTATATGACCGAGGAGTCGCTGATCGGGTTCATCGAGCAGTCGAGCCGGTTCCTGAAGCCGGTGTTTGCCGGGGACACGGTTTATCCGGCGCTGGAGATTGACGAGGTGACCGGTGGGCGGACGACGGGGGTCGTGGGGTTCAAGAGTTCGGTGCACAACCAGCGGCTGGAGTTGGTGCTGGAGGGGCGGCAGCGGTATCTGCTGCGGCGGCGGGTGGTCGGCTGAGGGCTGGAGCCTTGGGGCGGGGGTTTTGGCGCTTGAATGGTGTGGGAGCGCTTGATGGCGTGGGGGCGCTTGATGGTGCGGCGCGGCGAATGGTTCCGGTCTATTTACGATAGGGCGAGATTTGCCATTTTGCTGCCATGACTCCCCTGCATTGTTCGGTAATAAAGAACCCTACAGGTCTTCCAATGTCACGCATGGGTCGCAGGATGCACCCCGGACGGGTGTTGCGCGAAGAATACATGGAGCCGATGCGGCTCGATGCGTTGGCTCTGGCGCAGGCGCTGGGTGTCGCACCTTGCCAGATCGCGCCGGTGATCGAGGATCAGGGACCGATGACCTCGGATCTGGCGTTGCGGTTGGCGCGGTGTTTTCGGACCAGTCCGCAATTCTGGCTGGGGCTGCAGACGGCCTACGATCTGTCGATGGCGCAGGCGGAGTTCGGTGCCGAGATCGAGGCGCGGGTTCAGCCGCTGGCGGCTTAGGTTTGGCGCCTTAGGTTTGGCCGTTGGGCCGGGCTAGCGCGGCTGTTCGCCGGGGTTTCGGGAGGTCTGCGACGGTGCTGGCCGCCTCAGGCGGGGTTTTGCTTGCGGCGTGGTGGTGTCGAGCACGGCGTGCAGCGCGGCGATGCTCTCCGGTGGCAGGCGATGGATGGTCTGGGCCAGGCGGTTGGCAAGGGCGGTCTGCTCCGGCGTCAGTCCGGCGGTGTTGACCGTCACGCGCGGGTTCGACAGGCGTGCCAGGCGTGACAGGTCGTCCGCCTCATCCCAGATCAGGCCGAAATATTCATTGACCTGGTGCACCAGGCCGGCGCTGGGAGCGCCTCGCTTGCCGTGCTCCAGGGCGGAGAGATAGGCGGCGGAAACCTGGAGCGCCTCGGCCAGGTGCTTGAGGGTGAGGCCGCGATTGGCCCGGAGGGCGCGCAGGCGGGCGCCGAACGGGGTCATCGGATGCGCCGCAGGAACAGCCGAACGGAGCCCTGATTGAGCGCGTGCGGGTGGGCGGCGCCGAGGATCAGCGGGCGGATTTCGGGCAGGTTGAGCCAGTGGGGGAACTCGCGGCGGATCACCCCGCCGGCTTCGCCGCTGCCGCGGCCGGTGACGACCTCAACGCAGCGGATCTGTTCGGCGTGGGCGGTGCGGAGGAAGGAGACCAGGGCGTGGAAGGCGCGTTGGGCGGTCATTCCGTGCAGGTCCAGGGTGCGGGCGGTGGCCAGTTTGCCGGACTGGAAGCGGTGCCAGGTGGCTTTGTCGATACCGCCCGGGGGGGTGCCGACGGCTAGCGGTGAGGCGGTGGTGCGGGGGGTGGGGAGTTTTGGAGGTTGTCGGAGGGGCGGGGGGGCGGCGGTGGGATTGGGCGCGGCGGGCTTGGCCAGGGCGGGTTTGGCCAGGGTGGGCTTGGGCGGCTTCCTGGCGGTGCGGCTTCGTAGGGGCGACAATTGTTGGGCGTAGGTTGCCCAGAGTGCCTGGTCGGCTTCACTCAGGCGGCGTGGCATGGGGTGGGGTCTGTGAGTGGATAAGCGGGGCGGGCGCGGGCGTGGGTTTCGGGGAGGTGAGCGCTGTGCCGCATGTGATGGGTTTGGGGCGCCCGGGCTTGGGCGTTTTCAAACGGGAGGACGATCGAGGGCCACGAAGGGCCACGAAGGAGGAAGGAATGGCGCTGCGCGCTTGACGCTTTTGGGTTGGGCCGCGAGCGGGCGTCGGCTGGGCTATCTGGGATCACGCGACAGGCCGCGCGAGGCGAGGGCATCCAGGTAGTGGGCCCACCGGCGATCTTGCTCGCGGCCGAGTTCGGCGAGGTAGTCCCAGGAGAAAATGCCGGTGTCGTGCAGGTCGTCGAATACCAGGCGGACGGCGTAGTGCCCGACCGGCTCGACGCCGATGATGCCGACATGGCGGCGGCCGGCGACCGTCTGCTTCTGGTCCGGGCTGTGGCCCTGGACCTCGGCGCTTGGGCTTTCCACGCGGAGGTATTCGGCGGGGAGGGCGAAATTGGTTCCATCGTCGAATGAGACATGGAGCACGCGGGTCGCGCGGTCCAGACGGATTTCGGTGGGGGCTGCCATTAGAGTGTGATGGGTTGGGGTTGGGTCAGTTTGGGTGTCCGGATGACGCAAGACAGAGTGGGGCAGGCGGCGGTCTATTCCTCCAGCTTGCGGGCTTCTTCCGGCAGCATGATCGGGATGCCGTCGCGGATCGGGTAGGCCAGGCCGGCTTTGCGACTGATTAGCTCGTTGGCGGCGCGGTCGTACTCCAGCGATGACTTGGTGAGGGGGCATACCAGGACCTCCAGCAGGCGGGGGTCTACGGCGGGCGGCAGGGGTGCGAGCTCGGGGGGGAGGGGTTCGCTCATGGGGGCCTAGTTGATGGGGTCCTAGCTGACGGAACGGTCGGACGGCAAGTCGGAGCTGGCGGCGCCCATCTGCAGCAGCGTGAGCAACGTCGCGGCGCGGTCGGCGTCGGAGGGGGCTTCGAGCAGGGCCTGCTTTTCGACCGGCTCGAACGGGCAGGCCATCGACAGGGTGATCACCAGGCCGTCGTCGGACAAGCCGCGGATGGCTTCCCAATTGGCGTCGACGCTGCGGCGGACGAAATAGGCGCGCAGGGCGGTGAGGAGCTTGTCGCGCTCGATTTCGGTTTGCGGCCGAGCGAGCATGAGGTCGCCGGTGTAGCGGGAGAAATCGGCTCGGACGCGGCGGTAGCCGTGGTGGCGGTCGAGTTCGGCCTCTATGTTGAAGCGGATCAGGCCGGTGAGGGTGATCAGCAGCCTGCCGTCGTCGGTTTCGCTGAACGATGACAGGCGGCCGAGGCAGCCGACCCGGTATAGGCCGGGTTCGTCGGCGTCCTCGGCGGCGTGCGGCGGGGGGGCCTGGGGGTCGGGCTGGATCATGCCGAACATGCGCCCGGTCCGCAGCGAGTCGAGGACCATGGCCAGATAGCGCTTTTCGAAGATGTTCAGCGGCAGTTTGCCGCGTGGCAGCAGCAGGGCGCCGGTCAGCGGGAAGGCCGCGAATTCGGTCGGGAGGTCCTCGAGTCGTGGGTGAAATGGCGCCATTCAGCTGAACAGCAGTGCGGAGAGGCGACGGCGGGCGGCGGCGGTGGCGGAGTCGTCGAAGCCCCATGACTCGAAGAACTTCAGGAGCTGGAGCCGAGCGGCGTCTTCGTTCCAGGTGCGGGCGCGGCGGATGATTTCCAGGAGGGCTTCGGCGGCTTGATCGCGCTCGTTCATCGCGTTCAGGGCGGTGGCGAGGTCGTAGCGGGCCTGGTGGTCGGCGGGGTCGGCCGCGAGTCTGGCCTGGAATGATTGCAGTTGGTCCTTTGCCGCTCGGCCTTCGCGGGCGAGCAGGAGGGCGCTGCGGGCGCCGGCGACCTCGGCGTGGTCGGTGATCTTTTCGGGGACCTGGGCGAGGGCTTCCTCGGCGGCTGCTTCCTGGTCCATGGCCATCAGGGCGCGGATCAGTCCGCCCCAGGCGGCGGGGTTTTCGGGTTCCTCGCCGATCAGGGCGCTGAACAGTTCGCCGGCCTGTTGGGCGTCACCCTGTTCGAGCGCGGCCTTGGCCTCGGCCAGCAGGTCGGCGGTGGGCATTGAGCCGCCGGCGGCTTTCAGCAGGGCTTCGACGAAGCGTTTGACCTCGGATTCCGGCTGGGCGCCCTGGAAGACGTCGGCGATCTGGCCTTGCCAGAAGGCGGCAACGGTGGGGACGGACTGCATGGGGAGACCGAGCTGGGCGAGCTGGCGGACGAGCTGCTGGTTCTGGTCGATGTCGATTTTCACCAGTTTGACGCGGCCGCCGGCGGCTTTGGTCACCTTTTCGAGGGTCGGCGTGAGTTGCTTGCAGGGGCCGCACCAGGGTGCCCAGAAATCCACCAGGACGGGGATGGTGCGGGAGGCCTCTATGACGTCCTGCATGAAGGTCTTCTGGTCGCCGTCGACGATCATGTTGGCGGGGGGCATGCCGGCCGGGTTGGCGGTTGCCGTGGCGGCAGGGGAGGCCGAGGGGGTCTGGCCGATGATGTGGTCCATTGAGCGTGCTTCCTGGTCGGCTTTGGTCGTTCTGGAGTACATGTAGCTTGGGCGCGAACAAACAAGCGGGGGTTTGGGGCGAGTCGGGTTGGTACCGACCATGCCGTATGGGGGGCGGTTTCGTCCAGGGGGCGGCGGGGCGGTGTGCTGGTTTGGCTGGGGTGCGCGTGGGTCTCGGTGAGTTGAAGCGGGCGGGATTGGGGATTGGGGACGCGGTGTTGTTCGTTTCGGATGCTGTCGCGGGTGGAGTGGCCCGGGCTTCTTCAGGGTGACGCTGGGCGATGCCGCCCTCAAGCACGCTTCGCGCCGCGTTGCGGTGGCCAAGCGGCCATGCTTGACCGCGGCATCGCCCGGCGTCATGGAAATGATCAGACCGGGACGAAGAAGCGGCCCCCAGCCGAACCACGAAACGGGATCGGCTTTGGTCCGATGGCGATTTCGCGCGCTGGCCGGATAGTGCGATCGTGAGAGGATCATTGGTCAAGCGATGGAGGAGACCATGAGCAGTGCGGGCGTGGGCCGTCTGCTCGGCTCCGGCAATCAGGCCGAAGTGTTCGAGAGCGGTGCGATGGTCGTGAAGCTGTACAGGCGCACGGCTGCGAAACGGTCGGCGTTTCGTGAGGCTGCGATCCTGGCGCTGGTGGAATCGTTCGGGCTGCCGGTTCCCCTTGTTCATGGCGTCCAGCAGATCGGCGATCGGTGGGGGGTGTTCATGGCTCGCGCTGATGGGCCGTCGTTTGCCTCCGCGGTGAGGGGCGAACCGGATCGGGTGCCAGCGTATCTGAGGGCGATGGCACGGCTGCATTCGCGTGTCCATAGCCATCCGGGGACCCAACTCGCCAGCCAGAAGGCGAGGCTTGTGGCAAACATCCGGCAGGCGAAGATTTTGGGCGAGACGTGGCAGGACGCTCTGTTAAGCCGACTGGCGATGCTGCCGGAGGGCGACCGTCTGTGCCATGGCGATTTCCACCCCGAGAACATACTGGGGGGACCAGGTCAGGAGACCGTTGTCGATTGGCTGGATGCCAGCCGTGGTGATCCGGCCGCTGATGTTTGCCGGTCCTATGTGCTGATCAGACATTCAGCTCCGGACGTGGCCTCTGCCTACGTTGATGCATATGCGGGCATCGGCGGGGCGAGCCGGGAACGGATTTTGGGGTGGCTGCCGTTCGTTGCGGCCGCGCGGTTGGCGGAAGATGTGCAGGATGAGGCGGATGGGTTGATGGAAATGGCTGCCGGACGTTGATGGCGAAACCGTTCCACGCGTTGCCGCGGCCTGGATTGCCCAGGCCGCGGCAATCGGGCGGCAGGATTGTTACTTGCCGAGTACTTCGGTGTCTTCCTTCCGTACGCCCTTGAGGCGCTTCGGATCGAGGCCCAGCGCGGTGAGGATCGTCGGCGCGATCTGGGTTGTGGAGGTGAGGGTTTCGACGATGGTCGGCTTGATTTCCGGTGCGGAGAGCAACAGCAGCACGTTGCGGTCGTCGTCGGAGAAGCCGCCATGTTCGGCGAGCTTGGTGCCGCTGGTGCAGATCACGCCGTGGTCCGTGACGGCAATGAAGTCAGGCACGCGGCTGTTTTCGAACGGGTCGCCGTAGAGCGGTGTCAGTGAGGTCCGATCCAGCAGTTGCTGGATGTGCAGCTTGGCGGCATTCGCCTGCAGGTAGGCCTTGGCGGCGTCGTAGTTGGCTTGCTGCAGATCGGGTTCCAGCCAGATCAGAGCCTCATCGTCGCAGATCTCGAAGCCCTTTTTGCCGAAGCCCGGCGTGCTCTGGAACGGCGCGTCGGACTGGGCGACACGGTCCTTTGGATCGATCGGCGACTGGCCGTGCTTTGCGCTGACGATGATCAGGGTTGAGCTGTTCAGGCCCTGCCTGATCAGTTCCTGGACGAACCTGCCGAGCGCGGCGTCGACGAACTGGAACTGCAAGGTGAGGGCGTTGCCGGGCGTGGCGTTGCTGTTGAGATAGCCGCCGGTCAGGCTGGGGTCGTCGCCGTAGCCGGCCTTGGCCAGCTTCTGGCCGACGCTGACGGCCTGGAAGTTCATGCCGAAGATCGCCGGGACTCCAGGATGGGCGCTTGCGGTGCTGTTCAGGCCGTCGATCCAGTTGACGACGGCGTTCACCTTCAGCGTGTCGTAGGCGCGGACGGCGGCGAAGCTGGTGGTGTTGTCGACGCCCTTCGGCGCGCCGGGCAGGAATATCTGTGAGTTTATTTCTGGCGCGAACAGGTCGTCGATGCCCTTGCCGGATGGGCCGCTGAGGACCTCATAGGCGGGGTGCTTATCCGACCAGGCGGTGACGCCGCCGGCTTCCTTGATGACCTCAAAGATGGTGTTGGTGCGGATGTACTGGTGCGGATAGACCGGGCGGCATTCGCCATCGATCAGGCGGCGCTGCATGTGGTCCGGGTCCATCTGCGTTAGCACCTCACCGAGCTTGCCACCGCCGGTGACGTCTGCGACGAGGCCGGTGGCGAAGTCGAAGGTGCGGTCGAGTTCCTCCCAATTGGTCAGTTCGGCGCCCTTGGGACCCGTGCATCCGGGGTCGGGCAGGTTCTGGCTGGTGTAGAAGGCCTTCGATGGGTAGACGGTGCGGTCGTAGCTGTCGTCGTAGAACAGGCCTGAGGTTTTTGGCGTGGCGCCAGTGACCTGGGCGATCATGCCGGGATAGCTGTCGGATGGGGCGGTGGTGAAGGCGTTCGAGTAGACGACGCCGGTGTTCGCGAGTTTCGCGAAATTGCTGGTCGGATGGTTCTGGACCCAGTTGGCGAGGTCGATTGCGTGCATTCCGTCGACGCTGATCAGCAGGACGTGCTCGTAGTTGGACCTGACGGCTGGTTCGGTGGCCTTGGCCTGGTTGGCGATGGGCGATGCCATGAGGATGGCGGTCGTGGCTGAAAGCAAATGGTTTCGAAGTCGCAGCATGTGTTGGAATCCCCCGATTGGTCAAGCGGGGAGGTTCTATTGCGACGGATGCGTCATTTGGATGACGGGGGTATGACAGTCGGGTTGCAATCGGGTAAGGTGCCGGTTCCGTGAAGCACGTTGGCGTGTGGGGGCGGAGGATGGTTTCGGGCCGCGGCATCATGTTCGCGACCCGTCCCGAGGCAGCGGCAGCGGAGTTGGCCCACGTTTGCCGGAAGGGCGGACGCATCGCTCTCACGTCCTGGCTGTCCGATAGCAATCTCTTCAAGATGTTCCTGGTGATGAAGCCCTACATGCCAGCGCGCCATCGCCCTTCGAGTGGGGCAAAACCGGGCGAATCCGCGAACTGCTGGGTTGGGACTTCGATCTGAAGTTTGAAAAGGGCGTCTCCTACTACCGCGAGCCGAGGTGGAGAGGCGGCCTGGGAGACGTTGTCGACCGGCTATGGGCTCGACCGGCGTCGCCACCTGGCCGAACGCGAGCTGACAAATTGCGACTTTGCATCAGGCGATGCTTACGAGCTTGCTACACTGGTTTCGGGACCGGCTGACTTCGTCTTCATGGCGAATGCTTTTCACGGAGTTCCCGATCCGCCGCGCCTGGCTTGCGCGGTGCGCGCGACACTTAGGCCTGATGGGCAATTTGCAATCGTCAACCGGCATCGGCTTCCACGCGAAGAAACCAGAATCCCGGGTGAAGGGCGTGGGCCAAAGGATGAATTGAGAATGTCGCCGCAAACGACGATCGATG
>JAQGHW010000424.1 GCA_028291505.1 Rhodopila sp.
GCTGAGCGGCCAGCGTTTCGTTGGCGTCAGCCAAGCTGACGAAACGCGAGGGGAACGTTCGTCGTCCGCAGGACGCGCTGTTCGCACGAAGCGTGTGAATCATGCGATCAAACAAAAGGATAGAGCACTTTGGCCCTGCACAGTCAGGGTGAAAGTGCTCTGGACAGTGCGGCATGATTGGCGGATTTCGGTCCAGGCTGGTCATGCTGCCCGGATACGAAGGAGGCCCCTATGACCGACTTACCGAAGCGGGTGGACATCCACGAGGAAGGCCCGCGCGAAGGCTTTCAGATCGAACCCGGACCTATCAGCACCGCCGACAAGGTGCGGTTCTGCGAGGCGCTGGCGGAAACCGGACTGCACGACGTGCAGTGCGTTTCGTTCGTCGATCCGCGTCGTGTGCCCGGGATGGCCGATGCCGTGGAAGTCGCACAATCGATCCGGCGCCGGCCCGGGGTGCACTACAGTGCCATCGCGCTCAATCTGCGCGGCTATGAAAGGGCGATCCAGACCCCATTGGATATCACGGGCGGGTTGCAGATGAGCGCGTCGAACACGTTCTCGATCCGCAACACAAACAAGGACAATGCCGAGACCCTCGCCGAACAGCGGCGCCAACTGGAGTTTTTCCGCGATCGCGGCATCCCGGTCGACTCCGGCATCGTCATGACCGCGTTCGGCTGCAACTTCGAAGGCGGCATCGCACCGGAAACAGTGCGTGACTGCGTCGGCTCGTTGCTGGCGCTGGCTGACGAATTCGGCATCACGCTGGATCGGGTGCGGCTTGCGGATACTGTAGGTTGGGCGTCTCCGGCATCCATTCAGCGCGTCGTCGGACTGGTGCGGGAGACCTGGCCGTCACTGCGCCTGGCGCTGCACCTGCATGACACGCGCGGCACCGGACTGGCCAACGCGCTGATGGGCCTGCAGATGGGGATCGATAGTTTCGACAGTTCCTGTGCGGGCCTCGGCGGGTGTCCGTTCGCCGGCCACAGGGGCGCGGCGGGGAATATCTGCACCGAGGATCTCGTGTTCATGTGCGAGGAGATGGGAATCGAGACCGGTATCGACCTCGATGCCCTGATCGAGTGCGCGCGAATGGCCGAGGACATCGTCGCCCATCCCCTGCCCGGCAAGATCATGCACGGCGGCAGCCTGACCAAATACCGCCAGGGAGCCCACACATGACCGAGGTCCTGATCGAAAGGCGCGGTTCGGTACAATGGATCACCATCAATCGCGAGGCGCGCCGCAACGCGATAGACGATATCGTTTCGGCCAGCAATTCGAGACGGTCCAGGGCGACCGCACTGGAGCGACCGAATGCGGCCCGGCAGCGTTCGGCCTCGGTCGCCTCCGCGGCAAGGGCACGGGTTCGCGGCTGGAGCGTCCGCTCGACCTCTGCCAGCGCTGCCTCGAGCCGATCCTGCCGGCTGGCGGCTTGCTCCAGCGCGGCGTGCTGCCCACGCAGAGCCGCCAGTTCGTCGTTTTGCTGCAGCAGCGTAGCTTCGCGGCGCTGCAGTTCCGTCTGGGACGCCTGCAGTGCGGTAGCGTGGTCCGCCGCCGCCTTCTCCGCCGCTGCGTGGGCCTCGACCGTGGTCGCATGGGCTGCCCGCGCCGCATCGAGTTCTGCCAAGGCCGCGGCCGCTTCCGCCTCGGTCTCGGCGTGCCGCACCTGCAAAGGCCGGCCACGTCGCCAGTTCGGCATCAGAGTAAGTATCGTAGCGTTCGCCCAGAAGCTCATGCGCGGCCAACGCGGCAAGTTCGTCGTGCGTCGCGCTGTCCCAGCCCTGGTAGCCCCGCGGGGTGCGCCACATCGCATCCTTGAGGTCTGCGGCACTCCAGATCGGCCGCAGAATGCATCCGTGCGCGGCCAGTACGGGAGAGAGTTGTGGAGCGGAGCGCGGAGCAGCCAGCAACCCCGCCTCAAACGCCAGCGGAAACACCGCGCCTGAACGGCCGCGAATGTTGTCCGGGTTGTGGGCGGGGAAGGCGAAGTAAAACACTTCAAGCCCCAAGCCCAGCAGGGTCTCGGCCAGCTTCAGGGAGCCGGGCTGCTCACAGCATTCCAGCCACAGCGTGGTATCGCCGCGGGCGAGGTACTCGGCATCGCCCTCCAGAATCTCTTGCTCCATGCCCTCGACATCGAGCTTCACCAGGTGGAACGGTCCGTATTCTTCGCGCAATTCGGCCAGGGTGACTGCGCGTTCGGCGAGCGGGGTTGCAATTTCGCCGGTGGCGTCGGCCTGGAATGAGGTCGAACCGAGATTGCTGGAGTGGGATCGCCCGGCGCGCGGTGTGGTGCCGGGACCGCCCACCATGGCGCTTACCACGGCGACCTCACAGCTGGCGTTGCGCCGGAGGTTGGCCTGGAGCGCCGGCAGCAACAGGGGGTTCGCCTCCACCACGCACAGGAAGGACAGGTTGCGGGACAGACAGAGCCCGAGGCCGAAGGTGCCGACGAAGCCGCCGACGTCGAGCACGCGCGCACCGTCCGGCAGCACCGAGGCGAGGAAACTGGTCTCGTTCCACCCCCATTCGCCGTGCTGAAGCAAATGCAGGCCAATTACGTCATCCGCCATGCCGGGCACCGTCATGCATCCGTAGCGGGTCCTGATCTCGGCGACTGCCAGGCTGGCCTCGGGCGAGACGAGATTCGGGAGGTCATTGTTGCGCCGCTTCATCAGCATGTTCTAGCGACCTTCCCGAAGCGGGTGATATTATCGGTTCGTTTCCCGCGATAGGCTGACGTTGTGTCGCGCTTCGGCAGAAACCCGAGTTCCACCGATCGGATCGCGACCGAATGGTTGGAGGGCTGCCTCCGCGTGCCGAAACGTGGGTTGAATCCGGGATCTGTGCGCATTGCCTCTCCCACCCGCGGTGTCGTCACGTGGTACGTCGTCACGCTGATCGGTTTAGCCCGCATTTGCAGGGTTCGCTTAGCCTGCACTTGCAGACCACTATACCGCAACCCTGAAATCGTCGCGATTAAACCAGATCGATAATGCCGTGTCGAGGCGGGACTGGGCGACCGTTAGCTCCAAGTTAGGAATGTCCCAATTACCTGAAGTCAGCTACAAGATGGTTAGAAGCCACCAAGGTTATTTGCGTTATGATAAAAAAACGATCGATACATTTGGTGGCATGTCGCCGATACGGCGAAGACATGCTTTCGGCGATGGGGATTTCGTGGAATGCGGTGTATCAAGTGGATTGTCTTCCGCGATCATGTGCGACTATCTATATTTCGACTCCGAACCAAAAGCCTGAGGCGGCGCCGGCGTGATCGTGTGTTCGATGACCATGGATGGGCTGGATACGCCGCTTCGCAACGAACCGAGGGTAAGACCGGCTGATGAAATGAATCGCCCCACCGCCTGTTGCTGCCGGAATTTCCGCTGATTGGATTTGCCGATGCGGTCGGCGGGGGCCGTCGTGCGTGAAAGCCTGGTCTACCCGCCTGCTGCCGCTCGCCGCGAGGATCCCGATGCTGGAACTGCGCCGTCACCTCAATACGCTGCATGCGCTGATCATCCGAGATCTGATGGTGCGATTTGGGCGCCACCATCTCGGCTTTATCTGGACCATCCTGGAACCGATGCTTCTGTGCACCGGGGTCATGCTGCTCTGGTCGATGCTGCGGGAGCCGGTCATCCACGGCATGCCGCTGGCTGCTTTCGTGCTGACTGGCTACATGCCGCTGACGTTGTGGCGGCACCTGCAGGCCCCGATGACGCGGATTCTGCGCGGCAATGCCAGCCTGCTGTATCACCGCCCGGTATCGCACGCGCACATCATGCTGGCGCGCGGCTTCCTGGAGTTTTTCTCCACCTCGGCGGCACTGATGGTGATTTATTTCGTGGTCACCACGACCGGCGTGGTCGAGCCGGTGGCGGACCCTGGCCTGGCGCTGGCGGCGTGGTTGTCCGCCGGCTGGTATTTCGCGGCCGGTGGCATGCTGATCGGCGCCTGGACTGAGTATTGGGAACCGGCTGAAAAGTTCATTCAACCTGCCATGTACCTGCAACTGCCGCTGTCGGGTGCGTTCTTCATGGTGGACTGGATGCCGGCGTACGCGCAGAAGTTGCTGCTGCTGAATCCCGCGGTGCATTGCTGGGAGATGTTCCGCGCGGGGTTCTTCGGCGATGCGATCACCACGCACTACGACCCGGTGTACCTGGCGTTCGCGTCGGCCGCCACGACCGCGCTCGCCGCGGCCGCGATCTATCATGTGCGCGACCACATCCAGACCACCGGCGTGTGATCGGCGCCGGCGTTTCGTGTCCTATATCCCGCCCTTCCCGCCCCGGCCGCCTGAGGTCTATCCGGCTCTCCGGTTGCTGCGGACCGCGCGGCAGAACCTGCTGGCGATTTGGCCCGAACCGACCTTCAGCAAGGAGGTGTTCGGCCATACCTTGCTTCGCCGCCAGATCCTGGTTTGCAACAGCCCTGAAACGGTCCGTCAGGTGTTCGTCGATGACGCGGAGAATTTCGAACGCAAATCACCGCAGCAGCGGCACGCGCTTCGTCCGTTGATCGGCGATGGGCTTTTCATCAGCGACGGCGCGTCGTGGCGGGAGCGCCGCCGGGCGGTCGCTCCGTTGACCCATGTGTCCAGGTTGCCCGAACTCGCCCCGGCGATGACTGAGGCCGCGACTGAAAGGTTGAGCGGCTGGCGGGTGCGCGCCGGCCAGGAGATCGATGTGCTGGCCGAGATGGGGGAAATGACGGCCGACGTTATCTGCCGCACGATTTTCGGGTCCGAACCAGGCCATGCCGCCGCCGCGACCGTGGTCCGAGCGTTCAGCGAGTACCAGGCGCTGATCGGGCAGATGGATCTGCTGTCGCTGCTCGGTTTGCCGGATTTCCTGCCCCGCCTGCAGGGCCGGCGCATCCGTGACTGTGCCGCGCGTATCCATGCGGTGGTGAGCCGGCTGATGGACGAAATCCTGCATGGGGCGCGGCGTGGGGAGGCGTCGCTGATCCGCGAACTGGCCGGCAATGATGCCGGGGGGCGGGCTCTTTCGGTGGAGGCGGTACGCAACGAGGCCCTGGTGCTGTTCATGGCCGGGCATGAGACCACCGCCAACACGCTGGCGTGGGCCTGGTTTCTGTTGTCGCAGGATGCCGAGACCGAGGCGCGGCTGCACGCCGAGGTCGACCAACTGGAGGGGCGGCCGGCAACCTATGCCGATCTGCCTCGGCTGCGGTTCACCCGTGCCGTTATCGAGGAAACGCTGCGCCTGTTTCCGCCCGTGCCGATCCAGGCCAGGGAAGCTCGGCAGGGGCGTGTCGTGGCCGGCCGCACGGTTGCTGCAGGTGCGATCGTCATGCTGGTTCCCTGGTTGTTGCACCGGCACAAACTGTGGTGGGATCAGCCGGACACGTTCCTGCCCGACCGTTTCATGCCGGGCGGGTCCGGCGTGCCGAACCGGTATGCCTATGTGCCGTTCAGCATCGGTCCGCGCATCTGCACCGGCGCGGCGTTCGGACTGACCGAGACGATCCTTTGCCTGGCCACGCTGGCGCAGGGTTTCCAATTGCGGCTGCGGCCGGGCTGGCCGGTCATGCCGACGTGTCGGCTGACGCTGCGGCCGGGGGAGAAGCTGCCGATGCGGCTGGAGCCGCGGCAGCCGGTCGCGCGCGCGGTCGTGGCGGTGTGAGGCAGGTGGAGAGCAGCCCGCCGACGCCGGCAGCTTCCCGACGGGTGTTGCCGGAGCTACGCGACCTGGGCATCCATTACGGCTTGCGGGCGCTGCCAACCGATGCCTGTTCCGCCGTTGGGGCGTGGCTTGGGCGGACGATGGGGCGGCGCGGCCATCCAGCGGCCGAGGCTCGGGTTCGGGCCCTGCTGCCACGGCTGCGGCCCGATCTGGCCACATCGGACGCGTTGGAGGCCGCGCTGGTCCGGCTTTGGGAGAATGTCGGTCGCACCTATGCCGAATTTTCGGTCATTCACCGAATGCTGCCGGCAGGACGATCCCGGCTGTCCGACCCTGCCCTGCTCGACGCGGTTTATGCCGATGACCGGCCGCTGATCCTGTGCTTCGTCCACCTGGGCAACTGGGAGTTGCTTGGCCTGCAGATGGCCGACCATCCGCGCATCCATCGCGGTCGCCCGATCGTGGCGGTGACCATGCCACCGGCCAACCGCGCACACGCGCTTATCGCCGCACGCCAGCGCCGCGTGCTGCCGGTCGACCTGGTGCCGATGGACCGCCGTATCTGGTACACTATCGCCGATCGGCTGCGTCGTCCTGGTGGCATCGCGTGGCTGGCGGCGGACGACGTTGTGGGCGGGCGGGTGTTCGCTCCACATTTTGGCCGCCGTCCGCGGATCGATGGCAACCTGGGCAAGATTGTCCGCCTCGCGGCAGCGACCGGGGCCCGCATCCTGCCGATCTACAGCGAGCGTCTGCAGGGTGCGCGCTTCGTTTCGCATCTGCTGCCCGTGGTGGAAGTGGCGCGGGGACGCCGCGACGAGGATTCGATTCGTTTCGATGTGGCGCGCATCGACGGGCTGTTCGCGCCCATTGTGCAGCGATTGGTGCAGCAATGGTATATGGCGATCGAATTCGCCGAGGATCTGGATGATCCCACGGATATCCCTTGCGTGGCGGGTGCCGCATAAGGCTTGTCATGGCCGCGTTGCACACCCATTGGCTGGCACAATATGAAACGACGCTGCCCGCATGATCCGATCGCCGAGCCATGCGGGCAGGAGATCCGCGGCGCGCAGCAGCCAGGCGAGCCGGCGCGGAAAGACGATGCGTCGCGCCCGCCGTTGCAGCCCTCGGCGCACCCGCTCCACGGCGTTTTCGTTGGTAGTCAGGAACAGTTTGTTGCCGACGAACCGCTGCGACATCGGGCTTGTGAAGAAGCCGGGCACGATCACGCTTACGCTGATGCCGCGGGGCTCAAGCGCCGCACGCAGCGACTCGCCGTACGCGAGGACGCCGGCTTTGCTGGCGCAATAAGCCGGGCTGTCCGGCAGGCCGCGATAGGCCGCGACCGAGGCGACGACGGCGATGTGCCCGTGCCCGCGGGTCAGCATGGCGGGCAACAATGGCTCTACCGTGTGCATGACACCCAGCAGGTTGGTGCGCACGACGGCGAGCGCTGTTGCCATGCCTTCCGGCTGGCGATCGGGTCCGGTGCCGGAGGATAATCCGGCATTGGCGATCAGCAGATCGACCGGTTCGGCGGCATCGAACGCGCGCAACCAGGCCACCACGGCGACCGCATCCGCGACGTCGAGCGTGGCGAGGTGGACTGTCGCGCCCGCATGGCGGCATGCTTCGCCGACCGCGGTCAGGCGTTCAGTGTTGCGGCCGATCAGCGCGAGCACCCGTCCAGGCTGCGCATAGGACCGGGCGAGGCCGGCACCGAGGCCGCTGGACGCACCGGTGATGACGATGCAGCGCGGACCTGGCGCGGGGGCGGGTCGCATGGCGCTTGACTCACGCGCTTTGGCGCTTGACTCCGCGGTCGCCGACATCTGGCATTCATTTCCGATCTGGGATGTTCATCTTGTA
>JAQGHW010000499.1 GCA_028291505.1 Rhodopila sp.
CCGCCGTCGTCGGCCTCAACCCGCTGCACGCGCTGTTCCCCCACGACCGAACCCGAGCCAGCCCGTATCAACCATCCGACCGCCGCTTTCTGGACCCGATCTATATCGACGTCTCCACCCTGCCCGGCGGTGCCACCATCCCCTCCACGCCCGGTCCGGTCGATTATCAAGCCGTCTGGGACGCCAAGCGAGCGGTCCTTCACGCCGCATTCAAGCCAGCCGGCAACGACGCGATATCCCCCGCTCTACTCCGCTTCGCGACATTCGAGGCAATCTCGGAAACCCTCGGGAACTCCAACTGGCCGAACTGGCCCGCCGATCTGCGCCACCCCAACGATCCCGGCGTCGCCGCCTTCGTCGCCCAACATCAAGAGGTGGTCGAATTCCACGCCTTCCTGCAACGCCTGGCCGACCAGCAGCTTGCCGCCGCCGCCGCATCCGCTTCCCGAGACGGCCTGTCGATCGGCTTCTACCGGGATCTCGCGGTAGGCGCCGCCCCGGACGGTGCCGAGGCCTGGTCGGCGCAGGACACGCTGATGCATGGCGTCTCGGTGGGCGCGCCGCCCGATCCGTTCGCCACCCAGGGCCAGATATGGTGCCTGCCGCCACCGGACCCGATCGCCATGCGCCGCGACGGCTACCGCGCCTTCACCGAACTGCTGGTTGCCAACATGCGCCACGCCGGTGCGCTGCGGATCGACCATGTCATGGGCCTGCGCCGCCTGTTCGTCATCCCCGACGGCGCGGCCGGGGCGGATGGCGCCTACGTGACCTATCCGCTGACCGACCTGCTCGCCCAGGTCGCGCTGGAAAGCCACCGAGCGCAGTGCCTGGTCGTCGGCGAGGACCTTGGCACCGTCCCCGAAGGCATGTCCGACATCCTGGCCCGCTCCAACATTCTGTCCTACAGCGTGCTGTGGTTCGTGCGCCGCGACGGCCGCATCCGCCCGGCGGCGGAATGGCCCCGCCTCGCCGCGGCCTGCGTGTCCACCCATGATCTGGCGACCCTGGCAGGATGGTGGAACGGCACCGACATCGCCGAAAAGCGCGCCTTGTCGCTGCTGGACGATCCCGCGGCAGAACACGCCCGCACGGAAGAAAAGACCGCCCTGATCGCATTGCTTCAGCAGGAGGATCTGCTGGACGAAGACGTCGACCCGCTCGGTCCGATGCCGCTGGCATTCGCCGCCGCGGTGCACGCCTTCGTCGCCGCGACGCCGGCCCTGCTGGCGCTGGTCCAGGCCGACGACCTTGCCGGCGAGACCGTGGGGATCAACCTGCCCGGCACCGACCGGGAGCGGTCGAACTGGCGACGGCGGCTGGATGTGGACGTTTCGGAACTATGCCAAACCCCGCTGGCCCGCGCCATCCTGAGCGCCATGCGATCCCGCGCCGTCCCGGGGCATACCTGACGACCGAAGGCGTAAAGCCCTGTCCGAGCGCTCCGAGCGCCTTGTATAAGTCCTCGTGTTGAGAATCTTCTTTTTACCAGCCCAGACACCGACCCCCTCAACCAACCGGAACCTCCGGTTGCACCGAGGTGCGGTTGATTCGCCACACCTCCGGCCATAATCTACCGGCATGAACAAAAAAACGTTGTCCGGGCTTCAAACATCATGAGCGACCTGTTCGCCCCTGACGGCGGCTGGCGCGTCCGCATCCTGGACCTGTCCGGCGGCGCCCACGACAATATCACCGAGGAAGTCGCCGGCTTCGACACCCTCATGCACGCCAACGCATTTGCCCGCCGATACGTGCGTGATTCGGTGGAGCGCTGCCGAGTCCCCGGCATGTCCTCCAAGGACCTGCTGGAAGCCTGGTTCGCCTTCGGTGAGGACGCGCTCGTCGTCGATGCCGGCGAAGGCGGCTGGAAAAGTGCCACCGAACTCAGCGACTTCGTCGACACCCTCGCCAGCCGTGAGGACCGCGATTGGCGCTCCCTGGACCCCCGCCGCGATGACATCGACGTCGATCTCGACGAGGACGACGCATGACCCGCGTCCGATTCGCCCCGACGCCGACCGGCAACCTGTTCGTCAGCGGCGTTCGTGTGGCGCTGGCAAACGACCTGTTCGCCCGCCGAACCAGTGGCCAAATGCTGCTGCGGCTCGATGACCTGGACACCGAACGCTCCCGCCCGATCCACGCCGACCAGATCATGCAGGACCTGCGCTGGTTCGGCATCGACTGGCACACATCCTTCCGCCAATCCGAGCGGCTGGACCTGTATCAGGCGGCGATCGAGCGCCTGCAGCGCGACAAATTTCTCTACCCCTGCTTCGAGTCCGAAGAAGAACTGAAGGCCAAGCAGGAATTCCGCCGCAAGCGCAACCAATCGCCCATCTACGACCGGGCGATGCTGTCGCTGACGGACAAGCAGCGCCACGATGCGGAGGCTGGCGGCAAGCGGCCGCACTGGCGCTTCAAGCTGTCCGGCCGCACGCTGGAATGGAACGACCTGATCCTGGGCCCTCGCCACGCCACGCTGTCCGCGGTTTCCGACCCCATCCTGGTGCGCGCCGACGGCAGCCCCACGCCGATCCTCGCCAGCGTGGTCGATGATCTCGATTTCGGCACCACCCATATCATCCGGTCCGAGGACAACGCCGGCAACACCGCCATCCAGATCGAGCTGTTCGAGGTTCTGCGCGGCGCTCGCACCCCCATCCGGTTCGGCCACCTGCCAGCGCTCGGCGACCTAATCCTTGGCAACAACGACAAGCCCACCCCGGGAGGACGTCGCGCCGGCAGCCTGGCGCTGCGGGGACTGCGCAACGACGGCATCGAACCCTGCGCCATCGCCGCCTGCATGACCGGCATCGCCCCCGAAAAAGGCGAACCCTTGCCGCTGGCCGAACTGGCCAAGCATTTCGAGCTGGCCGGCTTGGCCGCGTCCCGCTTCGACGTGCGGCGGATGCTGGAGATCAACCGCCGCGTCCTGGGTGGGCTGTCATTCGCGGCCGTCGCCGATCGCCTGCCGGGCGGGGCCACCGAGGCCTTCTGGCTGGCGGTGCGCGGCAGCCTGGACCTGCTGAAGGAAGCGCGTGGCTGGTGGGATGTGGTCGCCGGCACCATCGTGCCGCCGGTGATCGAGGGCGCGCGCGACCTGCTGCTGACAGCCGGCTCATTACTGCCCCCCGAACCCTGGGACAACGCCGTCTGGACCAAATGGATCGCCGCCCTCGAACGCGCCACCGAACGCACCGGCGAAGCGCTGCTGGCGCCGCTGCGCCTGGCCCTGACAGGGGAGGACAATGGTCCCGACCTGGCCGACCTGTTGCCGCTGATCGGCCGCCCAAGGGCCGCCAGTCGACTGGCGATCGCAGCAGCGTAGACC
>JAQGHW010000505.1 GCA_028291505.1 Rhodopila sp.
ACGCGATGCGAACCCTCGCGCTGTTTTTCACGCTGACCGTCCTGTTGATCTACTGGACGGTCGGCCGAACACTGGCACCGCTGGGGCGGCTGTCCGACGGGTTCGGCCGGATCGGCGCCGGCGATTATGCGGCACGACTGGACCCGGCCGGACCGCCCGAACTTGCGCGGCTGGCGGCGGGGTTCAACCGGATGGCCGAACACCTCGGCGACGTCCAGGCACAGAACCGGCGGTTGCAGGAGCAGTTGCTGACCCTGCAGGAGGAGGAACGCACGGACCTGGCGCGCGATCTGCACGATGAGATCGGCCCGTTCCTATTCGCCGCCGGGATCGATGCCGCCAGCATTCCCGCGCTGCTGGAGGCGGGCCGCGAACAGGAGGCCGCCGAACGTGCCGATGCCATCCGCGACTCGGTCGGGCACATGCAGACGCAGATCCGCTCGATCCTGGGGCGGTTGCGGCCGCTGAGCTTTGGCCCGATCGGGCTGGCGGACGCGATCGGCAATCTGGTGGCATTCTGGCGTGCGCGGCATCCGGAGATCGATTTCGTGCTCGACGTCGCCGAGGACGACGACACGCTGGCCGAAGGGGTGCGGGCGACGGTCTGCCGGGTGGTGCAGGAGAGCTTGTGCAACGCCATGCGCCACGGTGGCCCGGGGCAGATCGAGATCACGGTCGCCCGGAACGAGGCCGAGATAGTGGTGCGCGTTGCCGATGATGGCGCCGGACCAGGCGAAAGCGGCGTGATCCCCGGATTTGGACTGGTGGGGATGCGGGAACGTGTCCGAGCGCAGGCCGGCACCCTGGCGATTTCGGTTCGGCCCGGCGGGCGCGGGGTAGCGGTGACCGCTCGGTTGCCGTGTGACGCGCCTTTGTTTTCAGCGGCCTGCTGATCCCCTACGTTCGCCGCACGATGCGACGAACTTCGGGGGCAGGACACTGGATGAAAGCGCTGGTGATCGACGACCATGCGATCGTGCGTGGCGGGCTCCGCCGGCTGCTGGGTGCCTTGCCGTGGACGGTCGTCGAGGCGGCGAACGGGCGGGACGCGCTGATCCTGGTGCGGGCCGAACAGCCAGAACTGGTGGTGCTCGACCTCAACCTGCCGGGGATCGGCGGCTTCGAGTTGCTGCGGCGTATCCTGGTCGAATGTCCGGCGACGCGGATCATGGTGCTGAGCATGCACATCGAGGCGCGGTTCGCCGCCCGCGCCATGCAGGCCGGCGCGCGTGGCTACATGAGCAAGAACGCCGCGCCGGCGGAACTGCTGAAGGCGCTAAAGATGGTGGCCGACGGCGGCCGCTACATCGAGGCCGCGATCGCCCAGGACCTGGCGCTGCAGACGGTAGCGGCGCCGGATCCTCAGACGCTGCTCAGCGAGCGCGACATGGAGATCGTGCGGCTGCTGGGAGCAGGGCGGTCGCTGACGGAAATCGCCGAGACGCTGGGGCTGGGATACAAGACCGTCGCCAACACCTGCACCCAGATCAAGACCAAGCTGGGTGTCAGCCGGACCGCGGATCTGATCCGTCTGTCGTTCGATCTGGATGGCGCAGATTGACCCGATCAGCCAAGCCCCAGGCGCGCTCGGAATGGATCGTCCCGAAGGCTGAATTCCTGGCCGTTCAGATCGTCCGCCGCCGGGGTGCACAGATAGACGATCGCCGTCGCCGGATGTGCCACCGGCGTCAGGTTGCCGCGGGGAATTTGGCTGACCGGGTTGACCCCGGACGCCCGGATCAGCACCTGCATATCGGTATCCGTCGTTCCCGGCTGGAAGCCGAACACCCGAATGCCCTTGCCGGCGGTTTCCAGTGCGATCGCTCGGGTCAGCATGTGCAGGCCGGCCTTGGCGCTGCAATAGGCACTCCATCCTTCCAGCGGCCGGATCGCCGCACCGGACGACACGTTCACGATGGTCCCGCCGCCCGCCGCGAGCATCCCCGGCAGCACGGCCCGGATCGCGTGGTAGGCGCCGGTCAGGTTGATATCGATGTTGCGCGCCCAGGAAGCGGGATCGCTCTCGGCAATGGAGGCGATCGGCTCGATCACTCCGGCGTTGTTGATCAGAGCGTCGAGGCGTCCGAAGCGGGCCTTGGTTTCCGCGACCAGCCCCGCGAATGCCGCATAGTCGGACACGTCGCACGCCCGCGCCGACGCCGAACCACCGATCGACCGCGCCACATCGTCCGTCAGCTTGCCGTCGCGTGCGGTGAGCACGAGCGTGGCACCCGCCCGGGCCAGTGCCGCTGCGGCTGCCGAACCGATGCCGCGGCTTGCGCCTGTCACGATGATGACCTTGCCGTCCAGACTGCCCATGGTTGTCCCCTTATTCGGAGGCGTGAGGTTAGAGCATCAATCCGATCCAGGCCAAGGCTGGGCCTATCCAGGCCGCTGGGATGGCAGGCAAAACGCCGGCGCGTCCTTGCCGAGAAGTGCGCACCCGCGACGAATTTCGTCCTGGATCAATGAGCAGGCGTTTGCCGCATTGCATGGCGGGTGCGTCGCCGGCGACACCTGCAGGCACTGTTCCACATAGCGATGCGCCTGCGCGGGTCCAGCTGATTCATTGCAGGAGACGTCCGCGACGACCCGGTGCTCGGGCGACACGGAACATCCCGCGACCGACACCAGACAAACGCCGAGACATACGCGAACGAGATGCGCCACCGGTGCCTCCTTCGGGACCCCGATCACGTGCCGCTTACGTCAGATAGAGCGTCCGTTCGGCGTTGCGTCGGTTGGTCAGCCCCGTTACCTCCTGCAGAACGCCATTGATCGTGGCTTTGTTCCAAAGCAGGAAAGCGTCGGCGGCCTGCTGCGTCCGACCCGCGCGATGTTCCCGCAGGACGGTCGAGGGGGCGAACGCCGCCGGACCGATATTATAGCTCAACGAAACCATGGCCGCGAACTGGTTGTCGGTCGTCGCCACCCCCTGCACCGCGGTGTTGACGGCCGTTTCGGTGTTGACAAGGTCGGCGACCAGGGCCTGATCCGCCTGATCCTGGGTGAACGTCATCCCGCCGGACACACCCAGCGTGTGGCCGTAACCAATGGTCCAGATTCCAGCGACGTCCTGGTACGCATGCAGCCTGCAACCCTCGAACACTTTGATCAAGGCCAGGCCGGCGCCGTTGATAACCCGGGGCACGCGCGCTCCATCCGTGTGACTGTCTGAACGTGTCAATAACGAACTCGGCGTGGCAGCGCAACAATTCCCGGTGTAACCGGGGCCGTTTGCCGCCGCTTCGTGCCTGTTGCAGATTTGCGCCGAACACAGGAGGAAGACGATGCGGGTGTCGATAGGACTACCGGTTGCGGACTGGGCGGCCTGCGCGGCTGCCGCTCGGCAGGCGGAGGAGGATGGTGCCGACGCCGTCACCGCGAGCGAATTGAAGCACGACCCGTTCGCCCCGCTGGCGTTTGCCGCGTTGGCGACACAGCGGGTGGCGTTAGTGCCGTCCGTGGCCATTGCCTTTCCGCGCAGCCCGATGGTCATCGCCAACCAGGCGTGGGACCTGAACCGGCATTCCAAGGGTCGGTTCGTCGTCGGGCTCGGCAGTCAGATCAAGGCCCATAATGAGCGCCGGTTCAGCACGCCCTGGATCGCGCCGGCCGCGCGGCTGGGGGAGTATGTGGAGGCGCTGCGGGCGATCTTCCGCTGCTGGGAAACCGGCGAGAAGCTGAACTATCAAGGGAAATACTATAACTTCTCGCTGATGACGCCGGAGTTCTCGCCCGGGCCGCAGGGGCTGCCGTTGCCGCCGATCGCGATGGCCGCGGTAGGTCCGCTGATGCTGAAAACCGCCGCGCGCGTCGCCGACAGCGTCCGGTTGCACAGTTTCGCGACGCGCGACTACCTGGAGAAGGTGGTGCGGCCGTTGCTCGGGCAGGAGCTGGCGGCCGCCGGCAAGTCGTTCGAGAACTTCGAGATTACCGGCGGGGGGTTTGTCGCGACCGGCCCGGATGAGGCGGCGGTAAGGGCAGCGGCGGAGAAGGTGCGGTACCGGGTCGCGTTTTACGGCTCGACGCCGGCGTATCGTGGGGTTTTCGACCTGCACGGGGTCGGCGATCTGGGGGTGAAGCTGACGGAGATGTCCAAGCAGGGGCAGTGGGACCGGATGGCGGCACAAGTGCCGGACGATGTGCTGGACCTGTTCGTCGCCCGCGCGACCTACGACGAACTGCCCGCGGCGATCGAGAAACGTTACGGCGGCATCGTGGATACCGTGTCCATCGACTTCACGGCGAACACCAGTGCGGCGACGCGGCGTGCCACCATCGAGGCGATCCAGCGCATTCCCAGCCCGTTCAGGGGGTTCCACGCCTAGCGACCGAGCACTCCCTTCTGTCGCGGCCGCCTGTTATACTCCGTCTGTCTTTGCGAGGAGCACGGCGACGCGGCAATCTCGCCGACCTCGATGATGGGACTCGTCTCTTGCCG
>JAQGHW010000513.1 GCA_028291505.1 Rhodopila sp.
CACACGCAAAGGCCGACACACAGGCGGCCGGAAGCATGGAGACATGTCGATACCTGCGGATGATCACCATCATCAAGGCCATCAGCACGGTCATCGCCAAGGCGAGTAGATCGCCAAGTAGATGCCCAATGGTGAGAGCCGCTCCAAACATCACTACGACGCCGGACAGGGCAAGACCGCTCGCCACGAGCGTGGCGCGGGCGTTCGCGGGTCCACACCCATGCGATGCCAGCGGCGAGGAAAGGCGCCGTCGCATAAATAACGGTGACATCGGCGACAGTTGTCTGCCGCAGCGCCACAATGAAGCAGATGGTTCCGACCGTCGAGCAACCCGCGGTCATCAACCCCGCTCGGCCAACGGCTGCAAAGGCTGCCCACGTTGCTCCGCGTTCTCGCCAAACGATGTAGGCGGCGATGAGCAGGCCTCCGAACAAGCCCCGCCAGAACAGCATGGTCCAGACGTCCGCGGAGATCATTCGGGTAAACACCCCAGCAGTGCTGAACGCGACCGCCGCTACCGCGACAATCAGGGAACCTGCTGATCTCGTCCCTTCGCCCGCCCGTATATGCGTCAGGGTCACAGGGATTATCGCACTCGCTTCACTGATCATCCTTGCCCCCTCCGATCGGATCAAGGCTGCGAGCCTAGCTTCCCCCTCCTGACAGCGTTGTGTCAGTAGTGACGAACCGGGCGACAAAGATAGATCAAAGTGCCGTTCGACCGTTCGGGCCGCCGGCCTGATCCGGATGCTCTCCAACCCACCTGAAAATATTCTTGCATACTAGGGAATTTTACCCTAAACATCGACCGAACAAACATCGAACGCAGCCCGAGGCCAACCATGCCCCTCCCCGGAACACTCCCAGCCTCCATCCCCGCAGCCATCCGCGAAACCGTCCTGACCGGTCTCGCCGCGCTCTTCCTCGCCGGTGCCGGCGGTGACATGGCCGCCGCCCGCCACGCAGCCTCATGCATGCTCGCCGCCTACCACCCGGAATCCGAGGCCGAACTCTGCCTCGCCGCCAACATCGTCGGCTTCAGCTTCCACGCCATCGAGGCCCTCGGCCAGGCCGCCGCGCCGGACATTCCCCTGACCCGAATCCTCCGCCTGCGCGGCAGCGCCGTCAGCCTCAGCCGAGAATCCGCCAAAGCCGAACGCCGCCTCGCCCAACTCCGGAACGCCCGTCAACACCCCGCCGCGGCAGTCGAAACCCAGCCCGCCCCGGCAGCCGAACAGGCCCTCGCACCGATCCAGGACAATGGCAAAATCGCGGCGGCTGCCAAAGCCGGCGGCGTGTCCTGGACCCGAGCCTTCGAAGACCGCCAGCGCGACATCCGCATCGCCGCCAGCGTCAAAAGAGCCGAGGCCCGGTTCGCCGCGCCACCCAGCCCCGCCATCCAGGGCGCGGTTCCCCGCACAATGGCCGAGGCAAGCTGATCCGCGAGGATCGACGTCCCGCCCGAGGGACTGCCGCACCCGGCGTGTGGCCCACCATCGCCGCCGCCGGTTCGGCAGCAACGCAAATTGGCCTTGCCTACGCATCGAATAGCGGCGCAGCGATATAACCGTGGCATTGACCACCGAACCTCAGTCGGCACCAAGATGGCGACGACACGATAAGCCGCCCATCAGGGCCTGGGAAAGCAGCATGCATCCATGCCGGTTTTGACCACCGAACAGCTCAGGCTGATGTCCTCCAGGGAGAAGCTGGCGGAGGCGATGCGGCGCTCGCTGCCGTATCTTCCCGCCGAGGCGCGCGGGATTGTCTTGCAAATGCTGCAGCCCGCTTCGCTGGCGCTGATCGCCGGAACGCTCGCGGTGTGGGCAGGCTCGCATTTCTTCGGTGTCGGTGAGATCGCCGACCTCATCCTTCTCGGCGTCGGCGCGGTTGCGCTGGGCCTTTCCGTGCTCACCGGCGCCCGTGAACTCTCCGACTTCGCCACCACCGCGCTCGGCGCCCAGTCGGATGCAGGGCTAGACCGGGCCGCCCGTCATTTCGCCGCCGCCGTTACCATCTTGGGGATTTCCGCGGTGCAGGCGGTGCTGTTGCGCGGCCAGGCTCGCACGGCAATCGCCCGCGGCCGGCCGCAGATCTACCCGCGTATTCAGGTCGAACCGCCCCCGCCGCCCGGCAATCAGCTTCGGCTCAGCCGCCCGCCCAACATTCCGGGCGGCTCGCTCGGGGTCACCGACGCGTATGGTGCCATAGAGGTATCGCGCGACCAATCGCTTACGGAGCAGCGGCTTACCTTGCTTCACGAGCTCGTTCATCGGTATTTTTCGCCGCGTACCGGCCCGCTCCGCCAGCTTCGCGCCGAACTCAGCATCAGCGGCTACGTCCGGTCGGCGCTGCTGCAATATCTGGAGGAAGCGTTGGCCGAGGGTTATGCCCAGCTGCGAATGAACGGACTTGGTCAGGCACTGCGGGCCTACCGCTTTCCGACCCAGGCCGGATACGTGACGGTGTCCCAGTTGGCCGCGGAGGGCCAGGCGATCGGCACCATCACCCTCGGCGGCACTTTGTTCTACGTCTCGATTTCATCCGGACCGATGCCGCCAGAGCGATGATCACACGGGAGGACGCCGTCGCTATCGCCCGTACCCGCGCGCAGCACCAGGGTTGGGGTCTGGTCGAGCCGCTGGCGGTGACCCAGCGACGCGGCTGGACAGGCCGCCTGCTCCGCTATGAGGTCGTCTCCAATCCGGCCGCCCGAGGCACCAAGGCCCGCTTCACCATCGACGCGTCAACCGGGGCCATCCTGTCGGAGGGCTACATCCCCCGATAAGGTACGGTCCAAGGATGTCGCCCGGGGGCACGCCGCCCCTCCGGGCCACGTCGCACAACGGCGCCGCCCCGCCTGGCTGCCAACCGCCCGTCGAGGGGCGTCAGTCGCAGGACCCGGCCGACGACAGAAGCGCCGTTCGGATTGTGGCGCTGGCCACGCCGGGGTTCGACCGCTGAAAATCCGTGAGTTCGCGTATCCGCCAGGCAACGAGGCGTCGCCGGATGGGGAACGTGCCCCCGCCCGTGACACAGCGCCGCCTCTGCGCTACGTGCAACCCTCTCGCCTGACACACCCCTTGCGCACGACCAGACTGGGAAA
>JAQGHW010000563.1 GCA_028291505.1 Rhodopila sp.
GATCCGAGGCGGATCTGCTGACCGAGGTCGGGGCGCCCGTTTCACCGAGCCCGGCACTGTTCCTGCCTTACCTGGGCGGTGAACGGACGCCGCACAACGACGGCTCGCTCCGTGGCGCCTTCGCCGGGCTGTCGCATGACACGGATCGGCGCCTGCTGACCCAGGCGGTGCTGGAGGGGGTCGCGTTCTCGCTGCGCGATTGCCTGGACGCGCTGTCGGACTCGGGAACACGGATCGGGGCGGCGGACGTGATCGGCGGCGGGTCTCGGTCCCGAGCGTGGATCGCGATCATCGCCGCGGTGCTCGGAATCCCACTGCACCGTCTGGCGGCGGGCGAGCACGGCGGTGCGTTCGGGGCGGCGCGGTTGGCCCGCATGGCGGTGACCGGCGAGGCACCCGACGAAGTCTGCACGCCGCTGGTCCGCGCCGAGACTGTGGTGCCCGACCCTGGACTGGCGGCGGCCTACGCGGGACGTATTGCCCAGTACCGCGGGTTGAATGCGGGAATTGCCGATGTGGTCAGGGTGTCGTGACCTGGTGCCGACCGTGACTTGGTGTCCGAGGGCTGACAGAACCCTCCAGCTTATTCATTGCGCACCACGCGGTATTCGCGCCGGACAATCTCCATCAACTCCTCGACCGAGGTCGATTCGGCCCGGTTCTCATAGGTCACCTGGCCTCGCTGCATCAGCACGATATGGTCGGCGATCTCCAGCGCCTGGGCGTAATTGTGCATGATCATGATGATCGACAGACCACCCGCCGCCTTCAGCCGCAGAATCAAATCGATGATGAGCCCCGCCTCGCGCGCCCCCATGGCGGCAAGCGGCTCGTCCAGCAGCAGCACCCGCGCCTTGGAGTTCACCGCCCGCGCCACCGCGATCGCCTGTCGCTGACCCCCCGACAGCCGCTCGACCGGCAAGGTCACCGACGGGATGTGCACGCCGATCTGCTCGAGGCACGCTTCCGCCTGTCGCCGCATCGCCCGGTTGTTCAAAAGCCGGAACGGACCCGGATAGAGGATCTCCCGATTGAGAAAAAGATTGTGGTAGACACTCAGAGAATTGGCCAGCGCCAGGTCCTGGTAGACGCATTCGATGCCCAGCGATCGGGCATGATCTACCGAACGCAGCGCCACTTCCTCGCCGTGTACGAACAGCTTGCCCTCGGTCGGCGGCACGAACCCGGTCAGGATCTTCATCAGCGTGGACTTGCCCGCGCCGTTATCGCCCAGGATACCCAGGATCTCGCCCTGCCGCAGCGTGAGCGAGACGCCAGACAGAGCAGTCAGCGGGCCGAAGCGCTTGACGATGCCCTCCGCCCGCAGCGCCTCGGGCACGGTGGCGGATACCGGCTGGGTCATGCTGGCGCTCAACGCATGGCTCCCAGACGGCGCAGGCGGCCGACATGGATGTTGAACAGCATCGCCGCCAGGATGGCAGCGCCCAGGATGATGTTGAACATGAAGGCGTTGACGCCGATCAGGGTGAACCCGTCGCTGAGCACACCAAGCACGAAGGCGCCGATAAGGCCGCCCAGGATGGTCCCGGAACCACCCGCCAGCGGCGTGCCGCCGATGACGCCCGCCGCGACCGCCAGGAACATGATGCTGTTGCCCCCCGCCTGTGGGTCGATGGAGGAGATGCGGAAGCTCTCCAGCACCCCGGTGAGGCCCGCCAGCACGGCAGCAAGCATGAAGTTGCCGATCTTGAGCCGGTTGACCCGGATACCGGCCTCCGAGGCCCCAACCGGGTTGGCGCCCGCGGCGATCGTGTGCAGGCCCCAGCGCGTGCGGCGCAGCACGGTGTGCATGACCGCCACCACCGCCACCGCCCAGATGATCTCGCTGTAGCCCCAGTTACCGAAGATGGCGGCGAAGATCGGATCCTCCGGCGCCTCGACCGGGGTCCCGTGCGACAGCGTGAGGGTAACGCCGTTCAGGAGGAAATTGGTGCCGAGCGTGGTGATGAACGACGGCACCAGCAGCGTCACGGTGATCAATCCGTTGCACAGTCCGATCAGCGCGCTCGCGATCAGCGCCAGCACCACCGCCGGCAGCAGCGGCACGCCGGCCTGGTGCGCGAAGTGCATCACGAACGGGGTGAGCGCGAACACCATGCCCGCCGACAGATCGATCTCCCCCCCGATCATCAGCATGATCTCCCCGCAGGCAATGATCGCGGCCGGCGCGACGAACTGCGACAGGTTCTGCAGGCTCGCGTCGCTGAGCAGGAAATCCGTGTTCGCCGCTTCGAAATACGCAACCAGAATGAGCGCGACGACCAGAATGCTGAGCTCCCGCCAGCGCAGCACGGCGTCGATCACGGCACCCCGGCCGCCGCCCGGTTTGGATTGACTCATGACGAGTCCCTCAGAGCGCGATCGGGCCGGTGCGCGGCACCACCTGATGCGTGTCGGCCTTCCCCTCGTAGCGCGTGGCGGTGGAAAGGTAGGCGTCGACATCGTCCTTGGTAACGAATTTCAGGCCGGTGTTGCACTCGCCCGGTCCGACCAGCCCGCCGGACACCAGGAAGGTGAACATTTCCATCACAGTGTAAAAACCCTGCAAATAGGGCTGTTGGTCGATCGTGAAGTCCATTGCACCCGCCTTGATAAGCTGCAGCGTGCGCGGCAGCAGGTCGAACCCGCCGCCCTTGACTCCCTTTGCGGCCAGCCCGTGCTTGCTCATCGTCTCCGCCACACCCTGCGTGGTGCCGCCATCCACCGCGAACATCCCCTTGACTGTCTGGTGGCCCAGGTAGAACGCCTCTACTTTGGATAGCTCTTCGTTGACCGTGGCGCCGGTCGCGATCACCTGTACATCGTAGTTCTTGCCCGATTTCTTGATCGCGTCCATCGCCCCGTCGATGCGCGGCTGGATGTTCAGCGCGCCCGGCGTGGCGATCATCAATGCGATGGTTCCACCATCCACCAATTGGACAATGCGCTGGCCCATCAGTGCCCCGGCCCGGAACAGATCCTGCCCGATATAGGCCAACCGTTTGTTCGCGCTGCCGGCCGGCGCGTCGGCGTTATAGGCGAACACCGGAATGCCCGCGGCCAGCGCGCGCTCGGTCGGCGCATTGAACGCCTTGGGGTCGATGATCGGCACCGCGATGGCGCTGGCCTTCGCGGCAATCGCGGCATTCATCGCGTTGACCATCTCGGCCACGTCGGAGTTGGCCGAACCGGTCCACTGGTGATCGCAACCCAGCAGCAGGCACGCGTCTTCTATGCCGTATTGCGTGGGCACGAAGAACGGATTGGTTGTGACGTGATTAACGAAGACGAAGCGCCAGCGGGGATGCCCGGGGAACGGGTCCGCCTCCGCCGCCTTCGCCGGGCGCGCCCCCGCCAGCAAACCAATTGCGGAGCCGAACGCTGCCCCCTGCAACATGCCCCGGCGCATCATGGCCGGGCTGGTAGCCTCACGACGCTCACCTGCTGTGCTTGTCACTGTTGCCTCCTCTCTCTCTCAGGTCTATTATTTTGACCCTCATATAAAAAAGTATTCGCTATTCTCTTCTCTGCTGTCAAGCGTCCCCGAAAGCGGCCTCCCTTGGAAAACGGTGGAATCAATCCCTGTGTCACGCATCAACTCCTCGCTGATCCGCCGCATCAACACAGCCCGCGTGTTTCATGCGCTGCGTGAGCACCCCGGCAGTTCGCAGCGCAGCCTTGGTGTGCTGACCGGGCTGGATGCCTCGACCGTCTCGAGCGTGATCGCCGGCCTGGAAGCCGAACGCGTCGTCCGACGGGTGGGTGGCCCGCGCAGTGGGCTGGCGGGGCGGCCGGAAGGATTGTTGCAGATTGATCGCGATGGCGGTGTGCTCGTCGGTGCGGCCATCGAGTC
>JAQGHW010000573.1 GCA_028291505.1 Rhodopila sp.
GTCTGATCTGATCGGACGTAAAACCTTTGCCGTTCTGCAACCCAGCGCCGATCCGATCCTCGAGGGCCACACCGAACTCGTTATAGCCGACCTCTTCCTCGGCGAATTCGATGTCCTGCTTCGGCCAAGTGGCCGAGAGGTCCTCGAACAAGAGAGCAAAAGCTCGGGTCAAACGGTCCGGACCGTCTCGGTGTCCGCGCAGCCCGGGGGGGCATCGCCGCGACGGAACCGTAGATGACAGCGTCCAGACGCTGGCTGAGGCCTTGCTCGCCGGAAGCCGCGGGGTCGCCGCTGGTATCACCAGGGCCGTTCGGGCTGGTGCCGCTGCCGAACCAGCCATGATACTGGCGTCCCTGGTCTTCCCAACTCGTACCGTCTAATAAGCCCCATTTAGTCAGTTTTGCTAACACAAACGGCTAACAATGTCAATAGGCTTGCGTCGCTCACCCCTATCAGCCGATGTCATCAAACACGCTTATCGTCCGCTGCCCGAGCCTCGGGGGCCGGCAGGCTTGCGGCCCTGCGGCGGAGTGTGATCGACGGCTTGCCCTGATCGGCGCGCGGTGCGATTGTCCGGCTGTTCGCGGCGCCGGGGGACCGGTGTTCAGCTATGTTCGGGCCAAGAGGATATGATGGCAAAAATCAAGGTGAAGACCCCGGTCGTCGAGTTGGACGGCGACGAGATGACCCGCATTATCTGGGGTTTCATCAAGGAAAAGCTGATCCTTCCCTACCTGGATATCGACCTGAAATACTACGACCTCGGCATCGAGTATCGCGATCAGACAGACGATCAGGTGACGGTGGACGCGGCGCACGCGATCGCCCAGTACGGCGTCGGCGTCAAATGCGCCACCATCACCCCCGATGAGGCTCGGGTCACCGAATTCGGCCTCAAGCGGATGTATCGCAGCCCGAACGGCACGTTGCGCAACATTCTGGACGGCACGATCTTCCGCGAACCGATCATCTGCAAGAACGTGCCCCGCCTGGTGCCACACTGGACGCAGCCGATCGTCATCGGCCGCCATGCCTATGGCGACATCTATCGCGCGACAGAAATGAAGATCCCCGGGCCGGGCAAGGTTACCATGTCGTACCAGCCGGCCGATGGTGGTCCGGTACAGACGCTGGAGGTGCACACCTTCACCGAGGGCGGCGGCGTGTCGATGGCGATGCACAACACCCGTGTCTCGATCGAGGGGTTTGCCCGTGCCAGCTTCAACTACGCGCTGATGCGCGGCTGGCCGCTGTATTTCTCGACCAAGAACACGATCCTGAAGTCCTACGACGGTTACTTCATGGACATCTTTGCCACGATCTATGAAAACGAGTTCAAGACCGAGTTCACCAAGCGCGGCCTGACCTATGAGCATCGTTTGATCGACGACATGGTAGCGTGTGCGCTGAAGTGGAACGGCGCCTATGTCTGGGCGTGCAAGAATTACGACGGCGACGTGCAGTCCGACACCGTGGCGCAGGGCTTCGGCTCGCTGGGCCTGATGACTTCGGTGTTGCTCAGCCCGGACGGGACGAAGGTTGAGGCCGAAGCAGCGCACGGTACCGTCACGCGCCATTATCGTCAGCACCAGCAGGGCAAGGAAACATCGACCAACCCGATCGCGTCGATCTTCGCCTGGACCCGTGGCCTGATCTATCGTGGGAAGTTCGACAATACCCCCGACGTAACGGCGTTCGCCGAGACACTGGAGAAGGTCTGCATCGAAACGGTCGAGGCTGGGCACATGACCCGCGACCTGTCGACGCTGATCGGACCCGACCAGCCCTGGATGACGACGCAGGGGTTCCTGGGGAAGCTGGACGAAAACCTGCAGAAGGCAATGAAGTAACGTCCAAAACGCGACGTTTTGTCGGCGTCCGTTGCCGCGACGGGACGGACACGTTGATCTCGCGGACGCGTTATCTCGCTTTGGGGGCAAACATGAACGACCTGACTGAAATCGACGGGCTTCGGGACTACCCGCTTGCCCGCCGCGGTGTGCTGATGACCGGGTTGATCAGTGGCTTCACGTTGGCCACCCAACGGGTCGAGGCGCAGGCGATACATACCGACACCACCGGGTTGGAGGTCGGGGAAACCCAGATTCCGACAACCGACGGCAAGCTACCGGCCTATTTCGCCAAGCCTGCCCACAAGGGACCGTTCCCGGTGATCCTGGTGAACGAGGAAATCTTCGGCGTCCACGAATACATCAAGGACGTCTGCCGGAGATGGGCCAAGGCTGGCTACCTGGCGGTGGCGACCGAGTATTATGCGCGCATCGGCGATCTCTCGAAGATGACCGATGTGAAGCAGATCATGACCGATGTGATCTCCAAGGCGCCGGACGCTCAGTATATGTCCGACCTGGATTCGACAGCTGCCTGGGCGGCTCATAACGGTGGCAGTTCGACGCGGGTTGGCGTCGTGGGCTTCTGCCGCGGCGGTCGGCAAACCTGGTTGTATGCGGCACATAGCCCGCATCTGAAGGCGGCCGTCGCCTTCTACGGACCGCTGCTTGGCACTCCGTCGCCGATCCAGCCGCAAACGGCATTGGATCTGGCCGCCACGATCAAGTGCCCTGTGCTGGGTCTCTATGGTGGGCAGGATCAGAGTATTCCCGTCGACTCGGTTCGAGAGGCTGAGGCGAAGGCCAAAGCCGCGCACAAGATCGTCGAGATCGTCATCTACCCAGATGCGCCGCACGGCTTCCATGCGGACTACCGGCCGAGCTACCGGCAGGCGGATGCCGAGGATGCGTGGAAGCGGGCGGTGGCATGGTTCCATCGGTTCGGCGTGAGACCGGCTGGCTGAACGCCAGGGTACCCCGCACAGGCAATTGAAGGCCAAGCGACGCCGTAGTCGGTCATCCAACCACATCGTGTCTCGAATAGTCGCTACCTCATGCCGATGATGTGGGTGTCCGCCATCGCCTGATGCGTGGGCATTTGGGACATGGTGGAAGGTTTTGCCATATGATGGGAGCGACCCGTTGCCGCGCCGCGATCCGGATTTCAACCGTCCTCATCGCGATGTTCGGAGTGGCACATCCCGGGATCGCCGACAGCAGCACGCCGGGAGCGCTGCTCCCCGAGGGCGATCTCAGCACCAGGGGGAACCAGATCGTCGATCACGGCGGTCATCCTGTCAGGCTCGCCTGCGTCGGCTGGAACCAGGTTAACGAGAGCATCCCGCTGGAGCGCCAGACCGCGATGATGGCGGCGAATGGCTTCAACTGCATCCGGTTCTCCTGGGTCAATGCTACAATGCAGCATGACCTCGAAAAGATCGATCGTGTGGTGGCCGCGGCAAGCAAGGCCGGGCTTCGGTTGGTGCTGGACAATCACACGAATGAGCCCGGCCATGGCGACCGGGACAACTGGGGGGCGCAACAGAAAAACGGTTTATGGTACGATCGCGGCGGGTCCTCGGACGATACCGACGGCGGCGGCAATTCCGGCACCACGACCGATGCCAGGTTCCTCGCCGACTGGCAGGCGGTCGCTCGTCATTACGCCGGCAATCAAACGGTGATCGGCTATGATCTACGTAACGAACCCCTGAACTACCGCCACATGAGCGAATGGGGCGGCGGCTCGGATCGTGACATCCGCGCGATGTATATTCGTGTCGGCAACGCCATCCAGGCGATCGATCGCGCCAAGCTGATTATCGTTGAACCACCGGGCAGTGATTGCCGTGGCGTCCGAAAGTATCCTGTGACGCTGGATGTGCCTGACAAGCTGGTCTACTCGGTGCACGAATACCCGGGCGAGATCAGCGCCCAGAAAATCAGCTCCGGGCCGGCCCTGGTCCAGCGCATGGATCAGATGTGGGGTTGGCTGGTCAACGAAAACCTGGCTCCGGTCTTCATCGGCGAGATGGGGTCGTCGATGGTCAGCGAACAGAGCAAGGCCTGGGCCGCGACGATCGTTCCGTATCTCAATGGCGCATCGTCGAACGCATTGAGGATACCGGCCGGAGGGCAGGGGACGTCCACAGACTGGTGGGCCTGGGGCCACCTCCAGGGGCAAAATCCGGATGGGACGCTGGAGGCCGACTGGAAGACCCCCAGACCCCAACAGGAAGCGGTCTATTCGCGGCTGCGGCAGATGCCGCTTTTGGATCGGTAGCCGGACAGTTTCCTGGATAGCGCGACGGTCCGTGGCAACGCACGCAGAATCTCCACCAGTCGATCCGCGCGCTGCTCCCAGGTGATCGGGGAATAGGCTGGCTGCTTCGCCAACGCGCCCGACTGGATTGCCCGCAGCGCGTCCGCACAGGCAGCCACATCGGGCACGACATGAACCCAATCCCGCATGTAACGAGCCTGCGGAATATCGGTCGAAACGACCTCCAGCCCCGCGTTCAGGCAATGGTAGAACCGTAACGGATCGATGTATCGGGTCAACAGCGTATCCGTTCGATACGGTGCGACGCTGATCTGATAGGAACCCAGGATCGCCGGCAGATCAGCCATCTTGTATGGCCCATGATATTGGATGTTGGCGTGGTGGGCGTCGATCGAGGTGATCTGCGCCATGGTCGACATGTCATCCGGACGGGTCCAGCCATGCAGGTGAAACCGGATATTGGGACAGGCCTGCGCCAGTTCCGAAAGGAAATCGAAATCGAAGCGCTCGTCGAAGCTCGCGATGATCAGCACGTTGTCGTCGGGCTTGTTCCCGCCGGGAAGCGGCAGGATGTTCGATGCGTTCCCGAGATGCCGAGAATCCGGAAATAGCTCCTTCAACATCGGCGCCGCATGCACGGTGACATGCGACAATCGGCGTAGCAGCGAAATGATCAGCTCCTCTCGCCAGCGCTTGAACCCCTTGTTGTGGTACCGCAGGTCGTCGTGCATATCGAGGCACCACACACCCGCGGTGGCGAGAAGCCGCAGGATGATGGTCGAACCGGGGAAGTAAGTGTTCGTACTGTTGAAATAGACGTTGATCCTGTCGTCCTGCCTGAACCTTCGAACGAAACGCAGGAAACTTGGCAACGACATCTGGACCGCTGCGTCGTTTGCCTTTGGGCCGGAGACGACGGGCCGGCGCCTGAGCCAGATGTAATAGGTCTCGTGATGACGCCGCAGCGCGTCCACCAGGGGCAGGCGAAAGTCCGATTTCGGATCGCGGCAGGACAAAACGAAGAACCGGAACCGCTCGGGCGAGCCGGATTCAGACGGCATGCCGGTGTCGTCCCGCGAACATTGCATAGTAGCTTTTGAGGTGCCGCACTGACGGTGGGGACAACAGCGCGATGATCGGCACGGCAATGGCCCAAACTCCCAGTTCCCGCCAGAACAATCCGATCGCCACCGCCGCCCACCAGAGCGCCGAGATGCCGTAATGCGGCGCCCCGACAGCGTCACGCACGGAGCGGTGGATGACCGGGTAACTCAGCAGGGCGACCATCTCAGCATAGCCGTAGCCAACGATGCCCCAGCGATCGACGGCAATCCAGGCAGCCCCGGCGAACAACACGATATGGACGATATGAAACCATGAAACGGCCCAGTTCCGCTTTAACACGTACAGGATCGAGGAGTGCAGGTTGAACTGAGCGTTCGTCAGGTAACTCAGCGCCAGATAGGGATACACCAGCATCACCGGCTCCCATCGCTTGCCGAACGCGAGGGACAAAATCATGCCGCCGAACCAGCTGAAACCGAGCAGAACGGGGCCGAGCGCAAGGGTCTGGAGGCGCATGCCGTCGGTTGCGGCGGCGACCAACTTCTCTGGCTCATGCTGCACTTTTGCCAGCACGGCAACCGACAGACGATAGGCGATCGTCTTGGTGAACGAGAGCAGCTCCAACATCCGGATCGCGAGGCCGACCTGACCGACCGCCTCGGCCGGCAGGAAGTGTCCGACGATCAATGGGTTGATCAGGCCACGCAATTGCCACAACCAGTCCGACGCGGCGTAGCCAAATGTGTAGTCCAGCATGGCGCGGACGATCGCCCGGTCCCAGGCCAGCCTTGGCCGGTACCGTGCCGCGACATGAAACGCGACACACAAGAAAAGCTGCTGCAGGCACCAGCCGGTGACCAGCGACCAGACACCGAAGCCCAGCAACACCAGCGGCAGTGCGGCGCCGTAATAAAGCAGTTGCCCGACGGTTTCGATC
The DNA here is from genome assembly GCA_028291505.1 of Rhodopila sp. Taxonomy (GTDB): domain Bacteria; phylum Pseudomonadota; class Alphaproteobacteria; order Acetobacterales; family Acetobacteraceae; genus Rhodopila. Next base: position 6,137 of record JAQGHW010000573.1, read on the forward strand.
ATCGCGACGCGGCGGAAGTCCAGGGCGCGTTCCAGCCTGGCGCTGGCGGCGACGGTGAGGGTCTGCAGAACGACCGTGACCAGCATTACCGCCAGCAGCGGCGTCAGGCCGGGCATCGGTACCCATTTCGCAATCAACGGAAGGCTGCCCTCAAGCAGCAACATCAGCCCGCCGGAGGACAGCAGCAGCAAGGTTGTCGCGACGTCATATGTGCGTTTTGTAACTTCCCCGTCAGCACGGACGAGGTAGACGCCGATCCCCGCCTGGCCGAGGTTTTGCGCGTATTGGCAGATGCTCAGGGCCGCGACATACGGGCCATACGCGGCGGGGCCGATGATGCGGGTGATCACCAGCAACCCGACCACGCTGAGCGCCATCGAGACGAGTTGCCGTCCCATCAGCAGAGCCCCGCCCTCGAAGATTTTTCCCCGTAGGCTTGGGCGGACGGGTTCCAAGGTCGCGGGCTCGACTGTCATCGATTACCTGGCTGGAAGGGAAGGAGTGGGTGAGGCGACCCGGCGCACGTTGCTGCGGTGCAGCGCCATCATTTCGAATATCACGGTCGCCGGGACAAGAGGGGCTCGCGCCGTTTCAATCAATGTCTGTTCATCGGTCGCGTCTGATACGCTCGGTCGCAACAAGACGGATAGGGCAAGATTCGCTATAGCTGCGGTTAAATTCAGGAAAGTTTTATGACCCAAGCCGCCCCTTTGCTTGCGAACGCCACGCGTGACCTCGCGGAATTCGCCGCGGGACTGCGGTTTGCGGATATCCCGACGCGGGTCGTCGATCACGCGAAGTTATGTGTCCTGGACGGGCTTGGGGTGGCGCTGTTCGGTTCCGGATTGCCCTGGACCGGGCACGTGCGAGAGCTTGCTCGCGCCGAAGGGTCGACGCCGGTCGCGTCGTTCTGGGGCACGCCGTATCGTGGATCGATCGCGCAGGCGGCCCTGGTCAACGGCACCGCGGGCCACGCCTTCGAGATG
>JAQGHW010000574.1 GCA_028291505.1 Rhodopila sp.
CGATCGGAAAGAACGCTGCAGAGGCGACCAACAGCGGCCACAAGCCGCCAACCGCGCAAAAGACGATTGAAGTGAGCCACGCTGAATAGCAGTACGCCGCGATCAGCTGGAATGACAACGCCGTCGGCAAATCCATGGCACCAAGCCGTGCAACACGCATGCCTCAATCTCCCAATGTGGTCCTACCACTGCCCATCCAGGCCGCGAACCGTTACCTCAAGGGGACGATCCCTGCGCCCTGCGCGCCGTTTGGTAAATACCCAGAGTGATAGTCAGGGCTGCGTTTTCGCATCCGACCGCGAGCCAGCGTCAATCCCGTGGAACACCAAAGAGGGCTAGGTCCTGGCGGATCGGGCGGTGGAACTGCAGCGAGCAAGCGCTAACCATGCAGACCAGGCCCCGGCAGGGAAGCTTGAAACCCTGCCGGGGCCGTCCGCTCATCTGGGGCGCGTCACCGGGATGGAGAAACCAGGAGCGCTCGCCCAGACGGGTATTTGGAAGATGGTATTAGATTGAACGCATGGCTTATCTGTTTTCATGCAAGTGGCGCATAGCTGGGTGCTGCACTGCGGCATACTCATCGCCTCCTGCATGCCCACCTCTCCGTCCATCGAAGCCGGACATCTCGCCCGACCAAAGATGGAGAATTCCGATGAAGAACCTGATCCTTGCCGCTTTCGCCGCCCTGAGCCTGACCGCTGCCATTGCGCCGGTCGCCAACGCCGCGGTTTTCCATAACGGCAGCACGGTTGCTGGGGATGCACAGGCCACCCAGATGCAGCAAACCGGTTCGTACGGCGCGGACTAAAGCGAGCGTGTGTAGCTACGCAGCATCGAGGCCGGGTCACTCCGGCCTTTTTGCTGTTTTCCGCGCGGCCAACTGAAGCTCCTGATGGACGGTGCCCACACTCATCGAGACGCCCAGCAGGTCACGCATGAATTCGATGACGCCGCGACATGAGCCGCGCCATATCAACGCCAGGGCGACGATCACCTGGTGCAGCCAGTCCTTGGTGACCACCAACTCGAACAGCACCTCGTTGTCCGGCGTCGCCGACCGGAAAGTGTCATCCAATGCCGCGCGAGCCTTGTGCGTTTGCTGGTGGACGAACCTGCGGCTCACCCCGTGCCGGGTCGCCAGATCGCTAACCGGCTCTGATCGCGACAAGACTTGAACGGCCAAGTCCTTACGCTCACCCTCGGGCAGCCTCGCCGCCGCACCAACACATCGACCCATTCGCGCACCACAACTGAAAATATCACGTTGCCATCATCCAACCGGCTGGCGTCAATCCGCCTCCACCGGTAACCGGGCTTTGAACCACGCCAGAAAATTCACTTCTTCCGTTACTTCCAAGCAAGGCCAGCCTGGTCTCGCCGATGAACTGCCGATCAGAACTGGGTCAAGCGGAAGCGATCCGCCTGTGTCCCATCGGTCTCGATCGCGGCCATAGCCGCGGGAGCGCCGCGATGGCCTTACCGGAGCGGAGGGGAGAACATCAGGCCACCGTCATTCCAGAGCCGGTTCAACCCGCGCGGCAAGCCGAGTGGGGCCACGTCGCGCTGCCACATCTCCCCGTAATTGCCGACGGCCGCGATCGCATGCGCGGCCCATTGCGGATCCAAGCCCATGCTGCTCCCGATGCTGCCTTCGGTTCCCAGCAAGCGGCTGATGTCGGGATCGGCGGTGGTTGCAAGCTGGCCTGCGGTCGCGGCCGTGACGCCCAGTTGCTCGGCTGCGATCAAGGAAAACTGCGTCCAGCGCACAACATCGAACCAGCTGTCATCGCCCTTGCGCACGTATGGCCCGAGCGGCTCCATGGAGATGACCTCTGGCAGGATTATGAGCTCTTCGGGATGCAGTTGCTGGTTGCGGAATCCCGCAAGTCCGGTCACGTCGCGCGTGTAGGCATCGCATCGTCCGCTCAGGAACGTGGCGATGATCTGGCTGGGGTCGTCGATGACGACTGGGTGGATGGTGCCGCCGGACTTACGGAAATAGTCCAGCAGGATGACCTCCGTGCTGGAGCCCGGCGGCACGCAGATCGTTGCTCCATTCAGGTCTCGCACGCTTTTCACGCCGAGTGTCGCGCGCGTGATGAAGCCCTGCCCGCTGTAATAGTTCGCACCGGCGAAGACGAGTCCGAGCGCTGTCTCTCGGGTGGTGAGCCAGGTGGTGCTTCCGAACAGGACGTCGGCGTCACCACCTTGCAGCGTGGGAAAGCGGGTCATCCCGGTGATCGGCCGGATAACGATCTTGGACGGGTCGCCGAGCACCGCCGCCGCGAGGGCGCGGCAGCTGTCCACGTCCATGCCGCGCCAGATGCCCTTCGAGTCCGGCAGCGAGAACGGCACGTTGTCCGCCTGCATGGCGCACACCACATTGCCGCGCGCGCGGATGGCGTCGAGCGTCGGCGACCCGGCTGCCTGGGCGGTGCCGCCGAGCGACCAGAGGAGGCCCACGCAAGCCGGGAGGACAGTTCGCAGAAGATAGGGTGGCATGGAGTTTCCTTTCGATGCGATGACGTTGTTGATCCACAGTCCAGGCGTCAAGCGGCTCTCGCGAACCACTCTGCGCGGAATTCCACCAGGGCAGCGGCGATAGAAACGTCGGCATGTGTCAGCAGCCGCACGCGTGTGGCGCTGGAGAGGCGCCCAACAATGCCGCTCTCGGCGAGCATCCCGGGTTCGGGATCAGAGAGACACCATTTCACTTCCGGAAGGGGACATTGGTGGAAGTGATCCGACACCTGCGGCGACCTCAATTTGAATGGTCGGTAGTGCTGCCAGCGCCGGGACCGTCCAGATCCTGGGGGTGGTCGATCGCAGAAGAGAGAACAGAACCTCGGCACCAGAACGGAGTCGCCACGGCGCCTGGGTCGCCGCGATGCGTCGCGGGCCGACCCGGGCCTTCCAGTTGTTCACCCTCAGGAGCCGGTCTCGTCAGCCGTACAGTGTATTGCTAGCATCGCGTACAAAGGCAGGAGGTGTGATATGCCGCGTCACGAGGAGCAGGCGACGCTCGCCTATGGTGCCGACGAACTGTTCGCAGTCGTGGCGGACGTAAAGGACTATCCCCTGTTCGTTCCCTGGTGTAGCGGCGCGCGTATCCACCGCGAGGATCAGCGAGAGATCCTCGCCGACCTCGTCATCGGGTTCGGTCCATTCCAGGAAAGCTTCACGAGCCAGGTGACGCTGGACCCACCGCGGCAAGTACTGGTGCGCGCTGTTGAGGGGCCGCTAGAGCACCTGACAAACACGTGGACGTTCACACCGGTCAATGCGGCGACTCGCGTTGACTTGATCGTCGACTTTCGATTCAAGAGCCATCTGCTTGATCATGTTGCCAACGGGATGTTTCACGAGGCCGCAACTCGCATGATGGGTGCGTTCGAGTCGCGCGTTCACCTGCTCCACATGATGCGGAGGCGTGCGGCGCAGCATCCGTCTTCCTGATGTGGCTGAGACCGTCCAGAACTTGGGGGTGAAGGTGCCTCTTGCCGCGATCGCCCCGCGACGACCGGCAACTTCAACGGCCGACTGAGGCTGTCGCGAGAAGTTCGTCTCTGGCGCCGACGTTCCGTCCTGCAATTGTTCACCCCCAGGTTTTGGACGGTCTCGGCCGGACGTCGTCGGCTGAAGCTTGGGCTGCTTTCACGAGTTCCGCTGATGGCGACAACTCGCTTCTGTGAACGCAACCCGATTGGGGGAAGGAAATAAACCTGTTGGTCCATACGTCTATGGCTTGAGATCCGAGGAGGCCATTGGGAACGCATGGCAGTTCAGGTAGCCATTGTGTCATGTCCGATTAGGCGGAGCTGTCCCGGGCCCAGGACATAGGGGGCATGAATGCGTGCGAACGCTCTTCTCACGAAGCTTCTGCCTGATCTTGCAGGGTGCACGCGCAACATAGGAGGGATCCACCGTGATTGCTGCTCGAAGATTGCTGCCGCTCGGCGCTGCGCTCATGCTCGGCGCATGTGCTATGGGGCGGCCGTCGGGTCCCGCGGTCATCGTGGTGCCTGGATCAGGCAAGGATTTCGCGGCGTTTCAGCAGGACGATACGATTTGCCGGCGCCACGCGGCGGCGAACACAGGTTATGGCGATCTCGCGCTGCCCCACACGCGGGGATCAAACGCCGCGCCCAGTGGGGCCACAGGAGAAGCCGGCGCGGCGTCGGCAGATGGTACAACGAGCGGCGTTGGCACGGCGGCAGGAGCACCGTCCGGCTCAAGCTCTACGGCCGCGAATGCTTCCGGTGCAACCACCCCAGAACCGCCCGATGAGACCGTCCCCACTCAATCGGGATATTTGCAGTGTATGGCGGCGAGGGGTGACACGGTGCGCCCGGAACCCACCGGATACGCTGAGACGGCCAACTGGTATGGCAATGCCTATCCGTATCCGTATCCGTATCCTTATCCTTATCCTTACGGCTACGGCTATCCCTACGGCTTCAACGATTTCGGCTTCATTGGTGTATTTGGCGGCGGCTTTCACGACAGGGGCTTTCATCGAAGGTTCTTTCACGACGGGGGCTTTCATCGAGGGTTCTTTCACGGAGGCGGCTTTCACGGAGGCGGCTTTCATGGAGGCGGCTTTCATGGAGGCGGCTTTCACGGAGGTGGCTCTCACGGAGGTGGCTCTCACGGAGGCGGCGGGCACCGCTGAGGCGCCCTCTGCGGTGCGGTGGAGATTCTGCGCAGCCGGATACCAGACGATATCACGCCGCGGAATGTCGCTGCGGTCGCAGCCGTGTTCCTCGGAGCCTGCAAATATGCGCGTGAAGTGCTGCCGAAGCTGAAGACAGGCGTTGCGTTCCACGACGACAAAGACACCGGTCTAATCGCCATGATTAACGAAGCCGTCGCCGCGTGGGAGGCCGTTTTAAAAAGTTGGCCCAACGCCTCATGAAACAGAACTCCGCATCGCGCTCAACTCCCGCCTGCACAATGATAGGGCGCAGTTGACGCCGTGCAACCTTCCTGTATTCCAACTGCTGTGCGGTAGTCCGGGGCGGCGGACGCTTCGCCGGCAGTCGTGTCTGCCGGAGCTGCTGGTGCAGCCACCGCGGTGGCTGCACCAAGGCCAGCCACAAAGCTGCGGCGATTTAGATCGTGAGTCATGGTCTCCCTCCAGGCCTGGGGCATTGAGGAAACAATACTCTGGGTGGGTTGAGAATACGTGTGAAGAGCGCGGTATGGATCGGTCCGGCCGGCGGCCTGAGTGGGCCGGCGTAGGGGGGTGCCTCGTTAGCCAGGCATGGCCGAAATTCCTTCGATGAAGACGAGTTGGCAATCGGCCGGAATTCGGAACGGGGCGTCCTGACCAGTCCTGCGTCTATTCATGATATACCCTGCTCTCCCGATAATCCGGAATTCCGTTGGGTTTACGACACGGAAATTGTCCGTGACCTGATCGCACCATTCGCGCCAGTTTGCTGGTACATCCTCCCGCAACAAGATCAGCATCGCGACGCTGAACGGCATAACGGCCAACGCTCTCTCGTCGGAACGACCATGGGCCGCAACAAGACGCTGATTGGACCTCGGCTGCGAGCCCGTGGCTTCGCTGCGCAGCAGACCGAGGCTGCCTTGGGACGCCCGGAATCGTTCCGTCGCCAGCGGAACATCGCATAGTGGCTGGGAGCAGGGGCACTTCGCCCTCTCAGCCGCAAGTGCGTCAACGCCCATCAGGGCGGATCCCAAATTGGTTACGCCAGGATTGCAATCGCCGGGTGCGGCGTGTCTGAAATAGGAAGGTGTTCCCTGGACCGCTAGTACGGCGGTGGCTCTGGGTCAAAAAAGCACCTGATGCCGTTCCGTGAATTGTGTCGGTCGGGTTCAAATCTTATTCTGGGCTAGGCCGGTAGGGGCCGCCGGTTCTTTCATTAGTCCCAAAATACGAAAGGGGAGGGCTACGAATGTTGAATTCCCGGGCTTCAGCCCCGGCGAGCTTTTGCGCGCCTGCGGATCACGGAATATATCTAACCACGAGGAGGTTTGCGTCGCTCGATGGATGGCGAGCGGTCGCGATCATCGCAGTAATTTTCCATCACACGCTGGCCCAGTCGTTCAGCGCCCCGATCGCCGCGCAAGGCCGGCATGCCGTCACTCTGTTTTTCGTCATCAGCGGATTTCTGATTGTCACTCTTATCCTCCGGTCAAAGGACATCAACGGGCGCTTCTCGCTGCCGAAATTCTGGGGCCGCCGCGTCCTCCGGATCTTTCCGATCTACTACGGCGCCTTGCTGCTTTATACTGTGCTCGTCCATCTGACGGAGCACTCCACTTATGGCGAAGCGTTCACTCGGAACCTGCCATTTTTCGCCAGCTTCACGACCAACTGGTTTGTCACCGAAAGCAGTCACACTATCTTCTTCTTCTCCTGGTCCATCGCAGCAGAAGAACAGTTCTACCTGATGTGGCCGATCATTGAGGCCGTACTAGCACGGCCATCGCACATATTCATGCTGCTGGGCGTGCTGATCATCGTTTCGCAGTACCTGCTGGGCCATTACACTCCGGGTGCTGGCGGACTCCTTATGCGCGTTCTATATTATATCCCACTTGGTATAATGCTGGGCACGGCCCTTGCCCACATCCTTCACGAAAAAAGAAGCTTCCGGGGAGCTTATATCCTGTTCGGCCAGCGTGGCAGCGGATTCGCGGTTCTTGGGTTCGCCGTCGGCGTGATGTTGATCGCCCCGTACATTGGGTTCGCGGGCGAGGTTCTGGTAGCGGTGGCGATGCTTGGCTTGGTAGCGTCCTGCGTCATTCGCGAGGATAATGACCTTGCTCGGTTTTTACGTTGGCCACCGCTCGTGTGGGTTGGCACGGTAAGCTACGGCATGTATATGCTGCACATGCTGGCGGTGAATATCGTGCGAAAAATAGAGCACGTAGCGCACATCAACACGCCGTACATCGATTTCGCGGGTGGACTGCTAATGGCCTTGATCCTGGCGTCTGGCAGCTTCATGCTCTACGAGAGGCCCTTCCTGATTCTGAAGGAAAAATTGTTCCGCGAAGCGAAGCCAGCCATGCCGCCGGCTCCTACCGTAATGGAGAACCTGGGAGGACCGCCTTCGATTCCCTCCGAACGTCTTACGGCTTGAACAAAAGGCCCTACAACTGGTTGCGGGTTTTGAGCTGCGCTGGCGGTAGCGCCTCCAAGGGAGAACGTTGGTTGGGGAAAATGGGCGGCGAAGCGGGCAATGGGTTGATTGTGCCGTCCCGAGGCGTTGGTGCACTCGGGTCGAACAAAAGGCTCGACGAAGGGTAGGGGCTGGACTGCCTCAAAGTTTGGGGGTGCCTGGTAGGATCGGCCGTTCGAAAAAGGTGAAGGTCTGGAATCCGGCCGTTCACAGGGTAGGCCGCGACCAAGGAGATTGGTCCCACCCCCAACTTTGAGACAGTCCCGCGGAAAACCGACCGACGCTTTGAATCAGTTGAGGAAACCAGCTGACTGCCGGGGTTCCGATCGGCGCCGATCGGAACCCCACCTCGAACGAAAGTCTTCAAAGATATCAATGTATTGGGACCATCGGAGA
>JAQGHW010000577.1 GCA_028291505.1 Rhodopila sp.
CCGAACGTGCAGCGCGTGGTGATGGTGGTGCTGGTGTCGTGGGTCACGGTGATTTTCGTGAGCTTCGGGCTGAATGCGCCGCGGAATGGGACGGTGATGGTGGCGTTCCTGATTTGCTCGTTGGCGATTGGTGGGTCGATTTTCCTGATTCTGGAGATGGACCGGCCGCTGGATGGGGTGATGCAGATTTCCAGTTGGCCGGTGGAGAATGTGCTGGCGCATATGGATTGGTAGGGGTTGGTCATCGGCGTGGGGGTGACTGGGTCCCTCTGATTTGGATGACCTCCGGACGGCGCAGCGCCAATTGTTCCGCTGCGGCGTTGATGCGTGCCCGCAAAGTTTGGTCGGCGCAGGCGATGACACCGGCGTTCGGTTCGTCCAGATGTGGCAGCCATGCCGGTGTGGGCGGCACGCGCGCCAGAACACGCAGATCGAGGTGGAACGGTTTTTGATGCAACGCCTGCGCCGCGGTGCGATCGAACTCGATGACGCCGATGGGCACGGTCTGGCCGGGCGGCCTCCAGGGGCCTGAACTTGTGTAAGCGAGGATGAGTTCGCGGCCTTTGCGCGTGGTCTGGACGGCGAGGCAATAGGCGATGTGCGGGACGGGACCTGGCTGGTCCGGGCGATTGGGCGGTCCGAAGGGAAAATTGGTCAGAATAAATGCGCCGTGCCGGATCGCCGGCGGCACGGTGGTTGCGGCACGGTGGTTAATGTCCGCCCAGCAGGGTCCGCAAGGTTTCGGCGCGGCGGGCGTAGCGGTCGTCGGTTTCGCCGTCCTCGCGCACCAGGGTGCCGGGCGGTTCGTCCAGCAATTCGGGCGCGGTGAAGACGTGGATCACGCGTTCGGCTTCGTCGCGGGCGTGGAGGTCTCGCTCGATGAGCATCTGCAGGTAGCCGGCGATGGACCGGTGTTCAGCGGCGGCGACGCGTTGGAGACGATCGCGGACGTCGGGGGGGAGACGGACGGTGATCCCGGTGCGGGTGGTGGAGGCGGTGTCGTTCATGGCGCGTTGTGTGCATCATTTTGATGCAGATGGCAAGTTTTGGCCTCCGTCGGGTCCTCCGGGCAGAGGTCGGGTCGGGCGCGAGATTGCGCGTCACAGCCGCTTCTGGCGGTGTCGTCCAGCCCCGGGCACGCCGCGTTCGGCGATCTAACCGCGGCCAGCGGCGGAACGGTCTAGAGTGGCCCACACGTCCGCTGGCCTTGGGATTGGTCCGACTGCGCCGTAGCCGGTGCATTTTAGGGCCGCGGCCACGCTGGCGTAACGGGCGGCGGCTGGCGGATCGTCGCCAGCCAGAATCCGAGCGAGAAACGATCCGCAGAAGGTGTCCCCTGCCCCGGTCGCATCCACGGCCTGCACCTTGTGCGGCGGAATCCGGACGCGTGCGTCGGCGGTCGCGAGGTAGGCCCCGGTCTCGCCCATCTTCAGCACCACGAGCTTCGACCCTAGCCGCAGGTAGAAATCGAGCATCGCGTCCGGGTCGGTCAGGCCGGTCAGGGTTCGCACGTCCTCCTCGCCCGGGAAGGCGTAGTCGGCCTTGGCGATCGCGGCATGCATGACGGCGGCGGCGCGTGCCGGGGGCCATAGGCGGGGACGGTAGTTGGTGTCGTACGCAACTTTTACGCCGTTGCGGACGGCGACGTCGATGGCGGCGAATACCGCGTCGCATGCTGATGCCGAGATCCCCTGGCTGATGCCTGATACGTAGAGGATGTGCGCCTTGGCGATTGCCTCCCGGGGCAGATCCGAGGGGGTGTACATCGCGGCTGCGGAACCGGTGCGGTAATGCAGGAAGTGATGCCCGGCGGCGTCGTGGGTTACGAAGTATACGCCGGTCTGGTGTTTATCGGTGCGGAGCACGGTGGAGGTGTCGACGCCCTCCTGCTGCCAGAGACGGATGAAGCTGTCGCCTGGCATGTCCTGGCCCAGGGCGGTGATGTAGCCGACCCTCGCGCCTTGGCGGGCGGCGGCGATGGCGGCGTTGGAGGTGTCGCCGCCGTGGCCCTGAAGGTAGTGCCGGGTGCCGTCGGGGTTGGGGGGAAGCTGGTTGAACTCCAGCATTGGCTCGCCCATGCACAGCAGGTCGACGGTCATGACAGCACGGCGCGGGCCGCGGCCTGAATTGCGGTTCGGTCACCGGCGGCGATGCGCTTTTCGTCTACCAGGGCACCGCCCATGCCGACGAAGGCGGCTCCGGCGGACAGGTAGGCGGCGACGTTGCCTGGCTCCACGCCGCCGGTTGGGCAGAACGCGACGCCGGGGAAGACGCTGGCCAGGGCCTTGATGTGGGCGGGGCCGCCGGTGGAGGATGCGGGGAAGATTTTTACCACGTCGGCACCGGCGGTCAGGGCTGCGCGGACCTCGGTTGGGGTCAGGGCGCCGAGCATCAGGGTGGCTCCGGTGCGGCGGCAGGGTTCGGAGAGGGTGGGGTCGATCCAGGGGGCGACGATGAACCTGGCGCCGGCGTCCAGGCAGGCGGTGGCGGTGGCGGCGTCGGGGACGGTGCCGGCACCGATGAGCAGGTCGCGGTCCTGCGCCAGACGGCCGATCAGGACGACGGCGCCGGGGATGGTCATGGTGATCTCGAAGATGCGGATGCCGGCGTGACGTAGCCACTCGATGGCGGTGGCGGCGTGTTCGGTTGACGCGTTGCGGACGACGGGGACGACGCGGGCGGCACGCAGTTGCTGGATCAGCGCGGTTTGGGGCATTTGGGGCGTTCCTCCAGCTGCAACGAAGCAGGTGGAGGGGTCTCGGGGCAAGGTCTCAGTGTGCGGCTGGGGTCAGTCACCGTTCGGCCGGGCTATCTACGACTTGCGAGGCCTGAACGTAGGAAAGTCGTGGGTCACTGGGCCGAGCCCGGTGATGACACAGGACACAGGGCGGGTCATGACGCGGGGCGGGTCATGACGCGGGGCGGGTCATGACGCTGGGGCGTCGGCTTAGTCCGTGGTGGCGGTCACGCTGTCTGCCCATGCCTCTAGCGAGCGGGCCTTGGATTGCAGGGACGATACGCTGTTGCCGAGCGTGCGCAGGTTGGCGCGGTAGCGCTGCAGGCTGCCGTTCAGGTTGGTGGTGGTGGTCTTCAATTCGGCCAGCACGTCGCGCCAGGCCGCGACGGCGACCCGCTGTTCCGCCAGGGCCGCGTTCAGCGACAGCAGGGCGCGGGCGAGGCGTTCCTCGGGGGTTGGTTCCGCTTGGGTTGGTCCGGTTTGGGTTGGTTCCGCGGGCTTCGCCCGGGGACGAAATGGGATGATGGACGCTGTCCGGGAGGTGGCTTCGACCGCCAGGGAATCGGATACAGAGGATGTCGTCACGGGCGGGTCTCCGGTCAAGAAATAGGCAGAAGTTAATAGATCATGAACGACCGCGAGAGACCAGAAGTTATTAGAATACAATGGTCTGACCAATTCCCCTCAGAATCAGAACCATCACCATCATCACCACGGCCACCACGGAAAAGCCCCATCGGGTCCAGACGTAACGTGGCGGCACCAGCTGCCGTTTCGCCGCCCGATGTTCGGTCAGGACGGTGGCGAGGTAGCCGATGATCAGCACCGCCAAAGCGACCGAGGGCGCCACCAATTGCGCCAGAATCAGCGCGACCCAGGCGACGATCATGGGCAGCACGCCGGCACCGAAGCGCAACCCCGCCCGCTCCGTCGCGGGCACCAGGGCAAGGCCCCAATGCACGCCCCCGGCGAAGGCGAGGATCAACGCGGCATAGTCGATCAGGGCGATCAGCATATGCTCCGCGGTCTCCGGAATGTGTCCGACGGCGCCTAAGGCGAAGGCGATCAGAGGCACCAGGCCAAGCAGGCTCAGCGGCAGGACGATGGTCGGCATGCATACCCCCCGGTTCAAACTCCTCCTCAACCCCTCATGACGATGGCCGAGTTATGGTAGACCGCTACAATTCGCGTTGATCGTGCGCGTGCCCGTCCGGAATCCCAATGACCATCGCTGTTGAAATCGTCGTCATCCTGCTGCTGATCGTGCTGAACGGGCTGTTCTCGCTGAGCGAACTGGCGCTGGTCTCGGTGCGGCGCGCGCGGCTTGCGGTGCTGGAGCGGAAGGGGGTGCGTGGCGCGACGGAGGCCAGGCTTCTGTCGGACGATCCGCAGCGGTTCCTGCCGACGGTGCAGGTCGGGATCACGCTGGTCAGCGTGTTCACCGGGGTGTTTGGGGGCGCGCGGATCGCCTCGCACCTGCAGGCGTGGCTGGAGACGTTTCCGGAGGTCGCCCGGTTCGCCGATAGCCTGGCGCTGGCGGTGGTGGTCATCGTCAGCACCTACCTGACGCTGGTGCTTGGCGAACTGGTGCCGAAGCAACTCGCGTTGCGGGCGCCGGAGCTGATGGCCGCCCGGGTGGCCCGTCCGATCGCGATACTGTCGCGGGTTGTGGCCCCGGCGGTGTGGCTGCTGGGCAAATCCTCCAACGGCATCCTGCGGCTGTTCGGGCTGCATCGGGCGTCGCGGCAGTCGGTGACGGAGGAGGAACTGAAGGCGCTGCTGATCGAGGGCGCGCAGACCGGCGTGCTGGAAATGGAGGAGCGTGACATGATCGAGCGCGTGCTGCGGCTGGCCGACAAGCCGGTGCGCGCGATCATGACGCCGCGGACGGAGTTGGCGTGGATCGACCGGACGCATCCGGCGAAGTCGATCGCGGCGGCTTTGAAGGCGGCGCCGCATTCCCGTTTCGTGGTGTGCGACAAGTCGATCGACAACGTGGTGGGCGTGGTGCAGGCGAAGGACCTGCTGGATCGCATCCTGGGCGGCGGGGAGCTTTCGGTCAGCGCCAGCCTGCGGCAGCCGATGATCGTGCCCGATACGATCAGCGCGCTGGATGCGCTGGAGCGGCTGAAGTCGGACAGTCTGGGGCTGGCGCTGGTTATGGACGAATACGGCAGCTTCGAGGGGGTGGTGACGGCCGCTGACGTGCTGCAGGCTATCGTCGGCGAGGCGTCCGGTCCGGAGCACCAGGAGGGCGTCCCGGGACCGGAGGGCGACACCACGATGACGTTGGACGGCATGACACCGGTGGATGAACTGAAGGCTCGGCTGCATCTTCCCGACCTGCCGGCCGAGGGCAGCTATCACACGCTGGCGGGGCTGCTGCTGGCGCTGTTGCGGCGGGTGCCCAGGATCGGCGACCGGATCGTCTTCGGCGGCTGGCGCTTCGAGGTGATCGCGATGGATGGGCGCCGGGTGGACAAGGTGTTGGCCGGACGCGAACCGGCGGCGGAAACCTGATGGGTGCGACGGTTACTCAGTGCGTGGTGCGGCCTGGTGAGCTTGTGCCGGGCGATGGGGCGATGGGCGTGGGGGCGGTTGGCGGCCGATCGTGGCTTGGCTGGCTGATGCGTGAATTCATCCGGTACGGGGTTACCGATTTCCTGCTGCTGAGCGACGCGGTGCCGGCGGACCTTCAGGCTTCATTGCCGGCCCAGGTGCGGATCGTGCGGTCGGCGCCGCCGGCGGGTTCGGGGTCCGGCGGGGCGTTGTTGCACGTCCGCGACCAGCTGCAGGACCGGTTCCTGTGGTACGACGGCAGCGCGCTGTTCGACTGGAACCTGGCGGATCTGCTGGCTGACCAAGCCGCGGCGGTGGGGCGGATCGCTCGGTTCGATGTCGGAACTATAGGCCTGTTCCGGAAGAGATTGGTGGATCACCTGCGACCGGCCGGCGACCTGGAAGCCGATGTGCTGCCTGATCTGGTCCGGCGCGGGCTGGTTCGGGTCATGCCGGCACAGGGTCGGGACGCCGGCCCGGGGTCACCCGATGCGCATCGGGTCGAATCCGCGGATATCGTTGCGCGGCTGCGCCGCCGAGCGGTGTTCCTCGATCGGGACGGGGTGCTTAACGTGGACCACGGCTATGTCGGGTCACGCGAACGGTTCGAGTGGATGGACGGCGCGCTGGACGCGATCCGTTATGCCACCCGGGCCGGATGGCACGTGTTCGTCGTCACCAACCAGTCGGGCGTCGCGCGCGGCCTGTATACCGAGGGCGAGGTGCGGGACCTGCTGGATTGGATGGCCGACCAGGTCCGGGGGCATGGCGGGACGATCGACGACGTGCGGTTCTGCCCGTTCCATCCGGAGGCGGCACTGGAGGCCTATCGGCAGGCGCATCCCTGGCGCAAGCCGTCGCCCGGCATGTTGCTCGATTTGATCCACGCGTGGGAACTGGACCCCGAACGAGCGGTGATGGTCGGCGACCAGGCAACGGATATGGCGGCGGCGGCGGCAGCTGGAGTGGCGGGGCATCGGTTCCGCGGCGGCAACCTGTTCGGCTTCCTGCGGCCCATCCTGGATCGGGAGGTTTGATCGGATCGGGGTGGCCTTAACGGCTTGTTAAGGTGCCGCGGCGATGCTGCCCCGGGAACACGATGGGGCTCATGTTTATGTGGCGGTTCGGCATGTGGCGGTTCGGTTTTTGCGTTGTCGCGCTGGTGGCGGCACCGGCGCTGGCACAGACGCTGCAGTACGACGAGGACAATTCACTTCCGCGGCATCGCTCCGAATGGGCTGGCGGCGGCCGGCATCACAGTGGACGGCGGCATCCGCGAAGCCTGTCATCGGGCGACATCGAGCCGTTTCGCCTGGGACCGGCGCCGACAGGATTTTGGTATCGATGCGATGCGCCGGCCGGGTATTACCCGTATATCCCGGCCTGCGGGATACCGTGGCGAATCGTTCCGTCCACGCCGCCCAGATAAGGAAAGTTCTATGCGATCTTTGAGACGCCCAGCCGCCATCCTGGTACCGCTGTTGCTGCTGAACGCTTGCGCCGCCGAACCATTGGGGCCGACGATTCCGGTGATGCCACAGCCGGGCAAGCCGTTCGACGTGTTCCAGGGCGATCAGGCGTTGTGCAAGCAATACGCTTCCAGCGAGGTACAGGGCGGCGCCCAGCAGGCCAACAACCGGCAGGTTGGCACGGCGGTGGTCGGCACGTTGCTCGGGGCCGGCCTGGGGGCGGCGATCGGCGGCGGGCGCGGTGCCGCGATCGGTGCCGGCGCGGGTGCGCTGGGCGGCACCGCGGTGGGGGCGGGTCCGGCCGGTCAGGCTCAGTACAGCCTGCAGCAACGCTATGACCTCGCCTATGCGCAGTGCATGTATTCGAGGAACAATCAGGTGCCCGGGTATCAACCGCCACCGCCACCACCGCCCGGTTATGCGCCGTCAGCCTATCCGCCGCCGCCGCCGCCCGGCTACCGCTGACCGGTATCGCGCAGGATAGCAGCGCGATCCATCGGTGTTGGTTTGAAGTCGGCGAGTCGTGGTCGCGCCCACGCTGTTCCGCGATCGGGCAGCAGGCGGTCGTATCACTATCATGTTGGATCGGCGCCAGGACTAATTCTGGCGCCGATCCGGCGGCTGCCGCATTGAGCATCGAATTGTGGATTTTTGGAAAGGCATGACCGATGCGTAAATCCCTGGCCGCGGTGGCGGTCTTGTCCCTCGGCCTGCTGGCCGGCTGCGGCACGCGGGAACCGGAACGGGCCGAAGGTGGCGCGGCGACTGGGGCTGCGACCGGGGCGGCCGTCGGATCGTTACTTCACGGAACGTAGTTCTCCGTCCGGGGCGGCTCTCGCGGACTATGACCCGGAGTTGGTCATGGATTGCTTTTCCAAAATGATTGAGGAGCAAATGGACAGAAGCTGACCGTCCGATCGACGGGTGTGTTTACGGGCGGCGATCCACGCGTGAAGCCTGTGGGCATGCGCGGCGAACAGGCCGCCGCAGAGCGCGCTGGCGGGAGGTTGCCGCATCGCTTCGGTTCCGCCCAGCGCGATCATGCTCCAGTGTCCCGAATCTGAAGTCCGCCACAGTGGCGAACCTCAGAATTCGCGACACTAGCTCTTTGTTTTCAGTGGCCTGCTGGTCCCCTGCGTGCGCCGCAAAATGCGACGAACTTCGGGGGCAGGACACTAATCGCCCAATGAGCGGGCGGTCTGGCCGAACAGGATTTTCCTTGATTCCTCGGTGTGTTGTCCGGTCCTGCGCAGGTCCTTGCCGAGGTCGACACCGCGTTGCACAGCGGGGCGGGCCTTGATCAGATCTCGCCAGCGCGACAGCCTGGGGAACTCCTCGAGGGGCTGACCGAGCGGCTTGGCGATGAGGATCCAGGGCCAGGAGATGATGTCGGCGATGGAGTATTCGTCGAGGATATACTCCCGCCCTTCGAGCCGGCGCTCCAGCACGCCCAGGCAACGATTGTATTCTCCGGCGTAGCGCTTGTGGGCGTAGAGATGGTCGCCCTCCTGGACGCTTTTCGCGTAGTTGACGAAGTGGCTGAGCTGGCCGGCCATGGGGCCGAGGTTGCCGACCTGCCAGAACAGCCACTCCTGGCATTCTTTCCGGCCTTTTGCCGATAGCGGCATGAATTTGCCGGACTTTTCCGCCAGGTGGATCAGGATGGCACCGGATTCGAAGACGGGAAGCGGGCCTTCCGGGGTATCGTGATCGACGATCGCCGGCATGCGGGCGTTCGGGCTGATCGCCATGAAGTCTGGCTTGAACTGGTCCCCGGCGCCGATGTTCACCGGTTTCAGGGTGTAGGGCAGACCGGTTTCCTCCAGCATGATGGAGACTTTCCAGCCGTTCGGGGTTGGCCAGTAATAGAAGTCGATCATGCCGCCTGGTCCTTAAAGGTCAGTGCCTCTATTTCGCTGGATGAGTAACCGAGCTGGGTTAATACTTCGGTCGTTTGTTCGCCGAGGGCCGGTCCGCCGTGGCGGATCGTGGCGGGGGTCTCCGAGAAGCGGGCGGCGGGGCGGGCCTGGCGCAACAGACCGGCCTGGTCGTGGCGGGTTTCGACGACGATGCCGTTGGCGACGACCTGCGGGTTCGACAGCATCGCCGTGCGGGTCAAAACGGGGGCGCAGGGGACGCCCTCGCGGGTCAGGCGGTCCAGCCATTCCTCGGCGGGGCGGGTACGCAGGGCCTCCTGGGTCATGACCAGGCGTTCATTGATGTGGCGCTGACGCAGTGCGGGGGTCTTGAAGCGGGGGTCTTCCAGCCACTCCGGCTTGTCCAGCGCCCTGGTCAGGGCGAGCCATTCGCGGTTGGTCTGCACCGCGGCGCTGATCGGGCCGGTTGCGGTCTCGTAGATCAGGTCTATGAAACTGGCTGCCTCCTGCTGCGGGATGTCTTCGCCCACGAAGGTCTGGCTGCCCATGTCGGAGGCCCACAGGAACGCAATGATCGCATCCAGCATCGACAGGCGGATGTGCTGGCCCTGGCCGGTTCGCTCACGCGAGAGCAGGGCGGCGGTGATTGCCTGCGCGGCGTTGTAGGCGGTCAGCTTGTCGGGGACGATGGTGCGCACCAGGCGGGGCCGTTCGGTGTCCGATCCGGCCTGGATGGTGGCGAGGCCGGAGACGGACTGGATCAGCGGGTCATACACCGGTTTCTGGGCGTAGGGTCCGGTCTCGCCAAAGCCGCTGATGGAGACATAGACGATGTTCGGGGCGACGGCGCGGACGGCTTGCTCGCCCAGGCCTATGCGGTCGGCGACGCCGGGGCGGAAGTTCTGCACGAAGACGTCGGCGGTGGCGAGCAGGCGCAGCATCACGTCCAGGGCGGCCGGATTTTTGAGGTCGAGGGCGACCGAACGCTTGTTGCGGTTGTTGTTGAGGAAGGAGGCGGAGAAGCCATTTCGGGAATTGTTGGCGGCGCGGGTGTGGTCGCCGCCGTCGGGGTTTTCCACTTTGATCACGTCGGCGCCCTGGTCGGCGAGGATCATGGTCGCCAGCGGGCCGGAGATCATCGAGGTCAGGTCGACGATGCGGTATCCGTGCAGGGGGCCGGGCATGGTGGTTCCTTGGGGTGTTCGGGGCCAGGATATGGGCGCGGAGGGCGCTGGTGCAAATCGTTGGCTGGCGGCGGAGGGAGGGCGCGACCGCTGAGGGCGGCTAGGATCGGCGAGGCCCCTGCCCTCCTCACCCCCCTGGCCTCCGCACCATCGTCATGGCCTCCGCACCATCGTCATGGCGGTTGGCATTTTCCACGGGATGATGTGCGGGCGTTCGTTGGGCGACAATGCGAATGGCGTACCGTGCAGAGTCCCGGACAGGATCTAGAAGAACCGAAAATGATATAAAACGTTCTGTTTTCGGCACAAGTTTGCCGTAATGCGTTTTTGGGCCGAACGGACGCGATGCAGCTTGCCGGAGTTACGATGTCAGCGAGGCAACGATTTTGTGGCCCCGTTACGCGATGGCATCGGGTCAACGAGCATTCGGACTGAGAGTCCGCATACGATCGCCAACAGGGCTCCCCACAACCCAACAGCGAAGACTGCCTCAAGCAAGACTGCCCGACCGCCTAATATCCCATCACGAAGGGCCAGCACGGACAGAAGAGCCGCCGTAACCTGTAGAATGAACAGCGCGGGCCGGCGGTTTGCCTGCGCCGGATGAAGTCCTTGGAGGACGCCGGTCGGCAGGCTTGCGAATGCCCGATGTGTTGTCTCACGCATGTGTGGTGTGTCACGCATGGGTGGAAAATGGCTGATAGCGCATAACAAATCCATATCGCTGCGACACCGGCGAAATACAGAAGGCGTATAGAGGCGGCAGAGACATCTACCCCGGGTATCCGTCAGCCCGACCCGCGAGAGCCCGCCGCGCTACCGTTTCGAGGGTCAGGCCCTGGCCGACGATCGAAAAGACGACGATCCCGTAGGCGATAGTGAGAATTGAAGCCTTGTTCGGGCTGTCCGGGAGAGACAGGGCCATGGCGACGGAAAGCCCGCCTCGCAGACCGCCCCAGGTGAGGATCAGCAAGGAGCCGTACCTGCCGGGCAGATGCAGGTTGAGGGGTAACGCGGAAGCGGTGACGCTGAGCCAGCGGATGACGAGCACGGTCGGGATCATGACCGCCATCGCAATGATACTGCGCCGATCGAGGTCGATCGCCGCGATTTCGAGGCCGATCGTCAGGAACAGCAAGGCATTCAGGATTTCCTCGACGAGGCGCCAGAAGGTCATGAGATGCTGGCGGGTGGTCTCGGTCATCGCGCCATCCATGCCCTGGCCGATGAGAATGCCGGCGACGACGACGGCGATGGGGCCGGAAACGCCGAGGAGTCCGGCTGCGCTGTAGGTGCCGGAGGCGAGCGCCAGCGAGATGATCAGCTCCACATTGTAGTCGTCGACGTGGCGGATCAGCAGGAAGGCGAGATAGCCGAACCCCAACCCGAGGAGGCCGCCGCCGACTGCCTCGAGCAGGAACAGGCTGGCGATGGTCGTGGGGCCGAGGTGGTTTATCGGGCTGCCGGTGGTCAGCGACAGCGCGAGCGTGAACAGCACGACGCCGATTCCGTCATTGAACAGACTCTCCCCGGCGACGACCGCCTGGAGGCCGCGGGGGATACCGATGCGCTTCAGGACGTCGAGGACGGAGACCGGATCGGTGGGCGAGATCAAGGCGCCGAATACCAGGCACCACGGCAACGAAATGCCGAGCCCGAGGAGGCGTGAGACGGCAAGGAGGGCTGCGGCGACCAGGGTGGTTGAGAGTATCGTGGCGAACGTGGCCAGCGCCAGGATGGTCCATTTACGTGCGAACATATCGGCGGAATTGACCTGGAAGGCGCCGGCGAACAGGAGAAAGGCCAGAAATCCGTCGAGCAGGGCGGCCGGGAAATTGATGCTGCCGACGAGACCGCGGATTGCCAGTTTCAGGCCGAGGCTGGGCACCACGGCATCGAGGGCGATCAGCAGCAGGGCGCCGGCGGCCGCACCAACGAGCAAGCCGACGGTCATGGGCAGCTTCAGGACTCTGTAGTTCAGGTAGGCGAGACCTGCCGACAAGACGAGCAGAAGGGCGAGCAGATCGAAGGGTGAATGCACCGGTCATTTCTCGTCGAGAAGCGGGATTGACCAAAATATGTAGCTCTTGTCGGCGCACACCGATAGGCGAACCATTCTCGGCGTGACCGGACGCCTTTCGATCGGAACGGGTCGCGCCTTAACCATTCCTCAACCTTTGGGTCCTAGCGTGCCTGCATGGACCTGACCGTCTGCATCTGCACCCATGAGCGCCCGCGCTACGTCCGTGACTGCCTGGATGGGCTGCGCGTCCAGACCGCGTCACGCGATCGCTTCACGGTCCTGCTGGTGGACAGTGCGTCCTCCCCCGCGGCGGCGGTGGAACTTGAGGCGCTTGCGGCCAGCAATGGCGCTCGGCTGATCCGGCTGGACGAGCCGGGCATCAGCATGGCGCGGAATGCCGGGGCCTGGGCTGCGCGGACGCCGTTCATCGTTTACATCGACGACGACGCGATCCCGGCCACCGACTGGGTCGAAGCCATCCTGACAGCGGTTGCCCAGCCCGGGCGTCCGCCGGCGCTGATCGGCGGCCGGATCCTGCCGAGATGGGAAGCCCCCCTGCCCGCCTGGTGGCCCGCCTCCCTGCGCGGCGTGCTGTCGATCATCGAGCATGAAGGACGTGGCGAGTATCGCACCGCCTCGGTTCCCAAGGACCTCGAACCCTATGCGGCCAACATGGTGGTGCATGTGCTGTCGTTGCTCGCCGCCGGCGGCTTTGGCGGTGCGGTCGGCCGTTACGGCGACGCGCTGCTGTCGGATGAGGAGGTCCAGCTGGCCTGGATGCTGCAGGATGCCGGCTACTCCGTCCGTTATGATTCGCGGATCGTGGTGTATCACCAGATCCAGGCCCGGCGGCTGGAGCCGGGATGGCTGCTGTCGCGGCTGTACTGGCAGGGGGCCTCCACGGTGCTGACCCGCCGCATGCTGCAGCAGCCGGAGAGCGTCTGGCGCGAATTGCCGCGGCGTCTGCTGGTCGCGTGCCTGCTGGCACCGGTGGTTTGCCTGATCCCGCGCCAATCCACTCTTCTGCTTGCCGCCCGGTGGCGCGCCGCCTATGCCACCGGCTTCGTCAGGGC
>JAQGHW010000603.1 GCA_028291505.1 Rhodopila sp.
TCCGAGACGGTTTCGCCAGCCTCATCGCCCGAGCCGCTCGGCAATGGCGGCGGGCGGTGGACCGCCGGCTGCAGCCATTCGGCCTGACCGAGGCCACGTGGCTGCCACTGATCCACCTCGCCCGCGCCCCCGTCCCGCTGCGTCAAAAGGATCTCGCCGCCTCGCTCGTCCTCGATGGCTCATCCGTCGTACGGCTTCTCGATGCGCTTGAAACCGCTGCCCTTATCGAACGCCGGGAGGAAAGTGGGGACCGCCGAGCCAAGACCATCAGCGTGACGAGCCACGGACGATCGATCATCGACCAGGTCGAAGCCGTT
Organism: Rhodopila sp.; assembly: GCA_028291505.1. GTDB lineage: Bacteria > Pseudomonadota > Alphaproteobacteria > Acetobacterales > Acetobacteraceae > Rhodopila. The sequence goes on from JAQGHW010000603.1 coordinate 318, forward strand.
TCAAGAGAGGTGCGGAACGCCACCCTTGTCGGCCTGTCCGGCGACGACATCGAAATCGCCACCCGCGTGCTGAACATCGTCTGCCGGAATCTCGCGAAAGAGCAGGACGAGTGAGCACGTCCAACGCGGAGGATACGCAACAGACCAGCGCGACCGCGCCGCCACTACCTGCGCCCACATCGTTAAGCCCGGCGACCCGCCTGGTGGTAACGGTGTGCACCATCATGGCCACGCTGATGCAGTCGCTCGACAGCACCATCGCCAATGTCGCGCTGCCCTACATGCAGGGCACGATGTCCGCGAGCCAGGAAGAGATCAACTGGGTGCTGACAAGCTACATCGTCGCAGCCGCCATCATGACCGCGCCCACCGGGTTCCTCGCCGCCCGGTTTGGCCGCACCCGTCTGTTCGTCACGGCCGTTACTGGGTTCACCCTGGCATCGGTGCTCTGCGGCCTGGCACAGTCGCTGGACGAGATCGTAATCTTCCGCTTCCTGCAAGGCATGTTCGGCGCCGCCCTGGTGCCGCTGTCGCAGGCGGTGATGTTCGACATCTATCCAGTCGAGCAGCGCGGCGGGGCGATGGCCCTATGGACCATGGGCGTAATGATCGGTCCGATTTTTGGTCCCATCCTGGGCGGCTGGCTCACCGAGAACTACAACTGGCGCTGGGTATTCTACATCAACGTCCCGTTCGGCATCGTGACGGCGGCTGGATTGCTGACCTTCCTGAAAGAAACCTCGTACGGGAACTCGGCCAGGCTGGACTGGATCGGCTTCGGCGCGCTCAGTCTCGCGATCGGCGCGTTCCAGACCATGCTGGATCGAGGCGAAACGCTGGACTGGTTCGGTTCGCATGAAATCATCACCGAAGCATGCCTGGCCGCGATCGGTCTCTACGTGTTCCTCGTCCAGTTCTCCCTGGCGCCGAGACCCTTCCTGTCGCCGAGGCTGTTCTCCGATCGTAACTTTGTCGTCGGGGTCACCCTATACTTCACCATGGGGTTGATCATGTATGCGACCCTGGCGCTTCTCGCACCTTATCTGCAGACATTGATGAACTATCCCGTGGTCACCGCCGGTGTCGTGCTGGCACCACGCGGGGCCGGATTGATGCTCGCCGCCCTGATATGCGGGCGACTGATCGGAAAGATCAGCGCGCGCCTGCTGGTTGCTATCGGCTTCGCCACCGGGGCCTATGCACTGCACCAGATGACGTCCTGGACCCCCGATGTGTCGGAATGGACCATGATCAGCGTCGGCTTTGTCCAGGGCGTCAGCCTCGGGTTCCTCACCATTCCGATCAACATCATCACCTTCGCGACCCTGCCCGTGGAGCTGCGGATCGAGGCCGCCGGCATTTACAGCCTGATGCGCAACCTCGGCAGTGCCATTGGCATTTCCGTTACCGGTGCGCTGCTGGAAATGAACACCCAGGTCAATCACGCGATCATCGCGGGCGGCATAACCCCGTTCACGCGCGCCCTGCAATCGGGTGCTCCCTCGCGTTTCTGGAATCCGAATTCCATACACGGGACCGCGATGCTCAATCAGGAGATAACCCGGCAAGCCCAAATTATTGCCTACATCGATGATTTCAAACTGATGCTTATCCTCGCCATTGTCGTGCTGCCGCTGTTGCTGTTAACCCGGCCACCGCCGCGCAGATAACCGTCCCCCGTCAACCCCGATTCCACCAAAAGCCCCCTGAACCCCGCGGCATCGAAAATCCACTCCCAAGATTTCGAAACTTATCGGAAACAGAAGCAAGCCGCGCATCCCAATCCTGGTTGATCGGCTGGTTCTCGGTCAGGGCGTGGAACCGCACCATGATCATGATCAGGAACAGCGGCTTGATAAATGCCGATCGTAACGTTCCGGCAAGCAGGACGGCGATCAATACGGTGACCAGGCCACCACTCTGCCGCACGCCAGCCGGCAGCATCACGGTAATCGCCCCGGCGGGGGCCAGCAACAGAATCCACAGCACAAAACTCAAAACCCGTTCCTGGATCACGATCCAGACGGACGTCATCAGGATCGGTCGAGCGTTCTGCGCGTAATAAACCAGGCCTTCGCGGGCGCCGGTCCAGGGGTCGCTGTCGTTACGCGCGAGGTTGTAAGACAGCAACACCTTGTCTAGATACCGCGTCGCCGCCCGGAAGATCAGACTCACCAGGTTGGACAGGCTCTCCAATCCCGGGATTGGGATCATCTGGTCGATCCAGTCCAGCGTCTGGTGGAAGGCGTTCAGGATCCCGCGCACCAGCATATTGAAACCGAACAGGATATTCACCTCGCCGTAGCGCTGCAGATCGATGCGCTTGCCATAGCTC
>JAQGHW010000607.1 GCA_028291505.1 Rhodopila sp.
CCCCGCACAAGCGTCGCCTCAGCCCGCGTCATCCCCAACCGTTCCGACGCAATCCGTGCTCCATCCGCCATCGCCCGAAGCTTCGCCCACACGACGTCCTCAGCCACCCGCCCTCGTCCCGCCGACGTATCGAACCCGCAATCCGTCCCCGCCAGAACGCGCGTCGGATCGCCGATCACCTGCGCCACCCGTTCCAACCGATCGGCAACGACCTCGGGGTGTTCAACGAAGTTGGTCAGCGGGTCGATCACGCCCGCGACCACCACCTGCCCGTCGCCCAACGGCAAATCCTTCAGGCACCGATACTCGTGCGCGTGCCTGGGGTTGGCGAACGGCAGCACCCAGCCGCCGACCTTGGCCTGGCTGATCGTTGGCAGGATGTCGTGCAGATCGACATCGCAATCGTGCGGAGCCTCATAATTCCCCCAGCAGGCATGAATCCGCACTCGATCCCTGGGAACACCAACCAGCGCCTCGTTGATCGTCCCCACCACCCGTTCGGCAAAATCAATGAAATCGCCCAGCGGCCGATCCTGAAACGAAACATGCCGCTCCAGCGCCAGGTCAGGCGCATCGATCTGCAACAGGAAGCCCGCCCCGACGATCGCCTCGTATTCCACCCGCAACGCCTGCCCCAGAGCATGCAGATACGCATCCTCGGTATCGTAATGTTCGTTCAGCAGTGCTGCGGCAATAATCCCTGGCGACGGCGCGGTCATGAACGGTTCCGCAAAACCGCCCTCCACCTCCGACAGTGTCGCCAGGAACTCATCGCACTCCGCCTTGACCAGGGCCGGGTCCAGATACGCCACCGCACCGATCGCTTTCGGCAGCGCCCCCCGGTTGCTGACCGATCGCCGCGCGCTGTCCTGCTCCGCCGCCCACGCCCGAAACCCCGGATACTTCACGATATCCGCCATCGGCCGCCGGTCCCAGCTTCCACCGAACCCGCTCATCCGCCGGCGGACATACAGAAAGAACGCCTCGCGCTGCTGCTCCCCGTTGTTGCCGACATCGATACCGGACGCGATCTGCTGCCGCACGACATGGCGCGTCGCAACCTTCCCGGCCGCATCCAAAGCCGCTTCATCGATATCCTCGCCCTCAACCCGACGCGAGTACAACTCCGTCAACGCCGCGGGCCGAGGCAAACTGCCGGTATGCGTCGTCAGGATGCGCCCCTGGCTCGACAACATCAGACCACACCCTCCAAAAACGTATTGTAGCCAAACAGCCCCACCGCGCCGCCGGTATGCAGGAACACGATGGTCTCGCCTTTGGCCAGTACGCCCTTGCGGATCAGGTCGATCATCCCGGCCATAGCCTTCCCCGAGTAAACCGGATCCAGCAGAATCCCCTCCTCCTGCGCCAGCATGCGGACCGCTTCGCCCATACCCTCGGTCGGAATTCCGTAACCGGCACCGACATAATCGCAGTTGGCAACCACCGCCTCACGCGGAACGCCACCCTTCACACCAACATACTCGGCGGTCGCCAGGGCCAGCCGATACACATTCGCCTCTTGCTGCTCCCGAGCCAGCCGCACCCCGATGCCCAGCACCGGAACCTGAGCGTTCATTCCCTCCAGTCCAACGATCAGGCCGGCGTGGGTTCCCGCGCTGCCGGTCGCGGTCACGATCCGGTCGATCCGCAGCCCCATCTCATCCGCCTGCTGCATCAATTCCTGGGCGCACGACACATATCCAAGCGCACCGACCTTGTTGGATCCACCGCCAGGGATGACGTAGACAGCCTCTCCGCCCGCGCGCAGTTCGGCGCCTCGCTTTTCAGCCTCGGCGTTCATGTCCAGGCCGCCCTGCCGATATTCGATCCGGCAGCCGAACAGCTTGTCCAGCAACACGTTGCCACTGCCCAGGTAGTCGCGGTCATTGGTATCAATCCGATGCTCCAACAGCGCGGTGCAGGTCATACCAAATTTGCGCGCGACCGCAGCGGTCTGCCGCACGTGGTTCGACTGCACCGCACCCTGGGTGACGATGTGACTGGCGCCCTGCGCCTTCGCCTCACCAATCAGCCATTCCAGTTTGCGGACCTTGTTGCCGCCGGTCGCCACCACCGTGCAGTCATCCCGTTTGACCCAGATTTCCGGCCCCCCTAGCGCTCGCGAAAGATTGTCCAGCCGCTCCAGCGGTGTCGGGGCCGGAAACAGGCGAACCCGCGGAAATCGGGCAAGATGCATGGGCGTTCTCCCGTAAAGATTGTTTTGAACCGCCATTTAGAGCATGATCGCCCCCCGCGGCCAGCCGCTTATCGGCCCCGGTCAAAGCTCACGAACCCTCAGCGCTTCGTCGGGCCGCACAATCGCCCGAAAATGCCCTGATGCTTAATTTTCGTCCATCCTGTCTCCTTCGGCAACCGGCCTCCGAATATGCGATGGCCGACGCACTGATCGCCCGGCAAATCGGATGCTTGTGAAAACGGAACCAGGGAAGGCCATCAACATGCACATTATTCGGCGCCGAGCGTGGGAAGTCACCGAACGCCAGGTGACCCCGGAACATGTCGTGTTGAATCGGCGCTCCCTGCTGGCCGGCGCAACCGCCATGACCATCCTGCCCTCGGTATTCGCCCGCGCGGACGTCCCGGTCACCGACTTCAAGCCCGGCCGCCCGGTGACCGAGGAAAAATATGCCACCACCTACAATAACTATTACGAATTCAACGATACCAAAACCGTCTGGCGGGACGCCCAGGCACTGAAGCAACGCCCCTGGACCATCCGCCTCGACGGGATGCTGAAGCAGCCTCGCACGGTCGGTATCGACGATCTGCTGAAACAGGTGTCCCTGGAGGAAAGGATCTACCGCCACCGCTGCGTGGAGGCCTGGGCGATGACCGTCCCCTGGACCGGCTTTCCCCTCGCCCAGCTCCTGAAGCTCGCCGAACCTCTGGGGTCGGCGAAATATGTCGTGTTCGAGACCGCGCAGGACAAAGTGATGTCCGGGCTGGACGCCCCGTTCTATCCTTGGCCCTATGTAGAGGGCGTGACGATTGACGAAGCCAGCAACGACCTCGCGTTCATCTCCACCGGGATGTACGGCAAGCCGCTGCCACCCCAGAACGGTGGCCCGATCCGGGTCACGCTGCCATGGAAATACGGCTTCAAATCCGCCAAGGCCATCGTCAAGATCACCTTCACCGACAAGCGCCCCTCGACCTTCTGGGAATCGCTCGGACCCTCCGAATACGGCTTCTGGGCGAACGTAAACCCCGCCATCTCCCATCCGCGCTGGAGCCAGGCGTCGGAAAGGCTGCTCGGCAGCGACGAAAGAGTGCCAACGCAGATTTTTAATGGCTATGGTGAGCAGGTTGCTGCTCTATATGCGGACCGAAAAAACGAGAAGCTGTTCATGTGATCGCGCAACGCATCCTGGCCGTGATCTCCGCCATCTTTTTGGTCGCCGCCGTCGCCATCGCGACGTTCGGACCGGAAAGCATCTCGCTCGGCCAGGCGCTTTACCTTCTCGATCACGACGTCCTGGACAAACTCCCCGTTTGGGCCGCCCGCATTCTGGGTCACTGGGCCTGGAGCAACCTGATCCAGCCCATGCTGGTGCGGCCAGCCTGGCTGCTCCCGGCGTCAGCGGGGATCGTCTGCGTCGGCCTGTCGGTGTCGTTGTCCTACCGCAAGACCACGCATCGGTCACACCGGAGAAGCTGACCGCGCCGGACCCACGGGCGAAGGCTAGCAACCCGAGAAACTTTCGCTCCCCTCATCGATTGCTGAATGGGCCGGCGAAGATACCGTTTCGTCCTGGCCGGATTGGTGGTCTAATCGTTGCGGCATGTTCGCAGTCCCGCCCGCAACCAACGATAAAATCAGCGCCGGCCAGACTTTGGGCGCCGGCCGCCTCCTGATCGGGACGTTCCTGTGTCTGATCCTGATGCTCCTCGCGGCAACAGCATCGGCCCTGTGGGAAGGGCGCCGCGGCGCAATCCATGAATTTCAGGATCGAGAAACGCGCCTTGGCATCGTCCTCGCCGAACAGACCCAACGGACCCTTCAGGCAGCCGATTTGGTGATCGCGGCGACGGTCGAGCAAATCCAGGCCAGCGGGGTAAACACCGACGACGACCTTCGCCGCCAAATGACAAATGAGGGAACCCACATCGAGCTCGGTCAAAAACTGCGAAACCTGCCGCAGCTTGAGGCGCTGACCATTCTGGACTCGAACGGGCAGACGGTGAACACCTCCCGGTTCTGGTCCTCGACCCCCAGGGATCTTTCAGCCGGCGAAGTGTTTCGTCATTTTCAGAATGAACCCGGCGATGGTCCCTATCTCAGCAACCCGGTGAAGGGCCGGCTGTCCGGGGAATGGACATTCTTCCTGGCGCGCCGGATCGTGGGCAACGGCGGAAGGTTCGTCGGGGTCGTCAACGGCACGATCTCGTTGAAATATTTCTCGGATCTGTTCGACGCCACCGATCGCGACAACAGCGTGATGATCACGTTGCTGCGCCGAGACGGCACCATCGTCGTGCACCATCCGCGCTCACTCGCATTCATCGGCCAGCGGCTGCCGCAGAACTCGCGCTGGCACCAGGTCATGGCGTCCGGTGGCGGCCTCTTCGAAGCACTCGGCTCTATCACCGGTGTGTCGCACTCCACCTCTGTCCACCCGCTGCGGGATTATCCGGTGGTGATCGACATCGGTGTCGAAAATGACATCGCACTGGCCGGGTGGCGGCGGCAAGCGCTATACATCGGCCTCGAATCCACGCTCGTCATCGTCACCCTGCTCGGTCTCTTCCAGTTGTCGCGCGCGCAGTTCCGCCGCCTGGCCCGCAACGCCCGCGACCTTCACGCCGCCGCCGCCGCCTTGCGCAGCAGTCAGGCCGCCCTTGCAGCGAAATCCGCGGTGCTCGAAACGACCCTGCGTTACATGGACCAGGGCATCATGATGATCACCGTTGACTGCAGGGTCGTGGCCTGGAACGCACGCGCGGCCGTTCTGCTGGACCTGCCGGAAGCCCTCCTGGCCAGGGAACCCCATTTCGATGAGGTGCAAGCCTATCAGTGGCAGATCGGTGAGTTCGATCACGCACCGGAGGACCTGAAAGCCGCGATCCAGGCGGGCGGCTTGCTGGATGTGCCACCGTTGTATGAGCGGCGTCGACCGAACGGCCGTGCGCTGGAGATTCGCAGTGTGCCGATGCCGGACGGCGGGGTCGTTCGAACCTACACCGACATCACCGATCGCAAACAGGCCGAGGAATTCGCCGCGGCCGCGCGAAACCAGGCCGAGGCAGCCCGAGCCGCCGCCGAAAAAGCCAACCAGGCAAAAACCGAGTTCCTGGCCAACATGTCGCATGAAATCCGCACGCCGATGAACGGCATCATCGGCATGAACGACCTTCTGCTTCGTTCGGATCTCACACCAACCCAGTGCGATCTGGCCGCCGGTGTTCAGGAATCGGCGCGCGCACTGCTGAGCGTCATCGACGACATCCTGGATATCTCCAAGTTGGAAGCCGGCAAGGTCGAACTGGAAAGCGCCGACTTTCATCTCGGCAATACGATACGTGCCGCCTGCGGCTTGATGCGCCCCGTTGCCTCGAAAAAAGACCTGGACCTGATCTGCACCATCGATCCGGCTACCGAACGGCTGGTGCGTGGCGATCCGTTCCGGTTGCGTCAGGTTCTGCTCAACCTGATCGGCAATGCGGTCAAGTTCACCGAACGAGGCCACGTCGAGGTACGCGCCAAACCCGACCCGGCCGGCCCCTCCCGCGTCTGCATCGAGGTCGAGGACACCGGCATCGGCATGACCCCGGAAACACTTGGCCGGGTATTCCAGAAATTCGCCCAGGCCGATAGCTCGATCTCCCGCCGCTTCGGCGGCACCGGCCTGGGATTGGCGATCAGCCGGGAGCTGACTGAATTGATGAATGGCGAACTCGTGGTCGAAAGCGTCGAAGGCAAGGGAAGTCTGTTCCGCATCCTGATTCCCTTCGGCGACGCCGTCGCCGGCGAAGCGATCGCCGAACTGGACCACGCCGAACCGGACCACGGCGAACCGGAACCACCCAAGCGGGCGCTGCATGTTCTGGTCGCCGATGACAATCCGATCAATCAGCGCTTGCTCACCGCGCTGCTGCAGAACGTTGGGCATAGCGTCACGATGGTGCCCGATGGCAGGAAGGCCGTCGAAGCGGTCCTGCAGGAACAGTTCGACATCGTGTTGATGGATGTCCAGATGCCGCTGATGGACGGCATCCAGGCAACCAACCACATCCGCGCGCTGCCACCACCCAAACGCGACCTGCCCATCATCGCGCTCACCGCCGATGCACTGCACGGCGCGGCGGAGCGGTATCGCGGCGTCGGAATGGATGGCTATCTGAGCAAGCCGTTGTCCGCCGCCCACTTGTTTCGTGCCCTGAACGAATTCACCGCCGTGGGCCGCCCTAAGCGCTCGGCCGCCGACTCGATGCCATTGCTCGACGAGTCGGCGATCGAAACCTTGCGCGGTTTCCTGCCGGCGGACGAAATCGAGGCGCTGCTGACGGAATCGCTGACCGATATCGAAAGCCGCGTTCGCCGCCTCGGCGTTCGGCTGGATGCCGCGGACACCGCCGGTGCCGCGAAAGAGGCACATGACCTCGTGTCGGTCTCCGGCAATTGCGGCGCCCGAATGCTGAGCATGTTGGCGCGTGACATTGAGCAGGCATGCACGCAAGGTATGATGGTCGACGCCGCCGAGGGTTTCGTGCGGCTGCGCGATGTCGCGCCCAGCGCGATCGATGCGCTGACCAGCCTGCGGAATGCGATGGTGGAACAAAAGGGCGTTGCGGCCCAACACTGAAAGGTTTTCAAGATGCGGGGATTGAGGACCGATCCAGCTCGTTTCGAGGTAGTCAAGAACGCGCTTTGTTCCGCCGCCGAGGAAATGAAGATCGTCCTCGCAAAGACCGCCTACTCGCCGCTGTTGAAGGTGGCGGGGGATTATTCCTGCGGCATTTTCGATATCGACGGGAACATGGTGGCGCAAGGTCCCGATTTGCCGATCCACCTGGGGTCGATGCCGGACGCGGTGCGCGCGGTGGTGCGGGCGTTTCGCGACGTCGTCCCCGGTGATGTCTTCATCCACAACGATCCCTACGATGGCGGATCGCATCTGCCCGACGTGAACGTGGTGGCGCCCGCCTTCCACGAAGGCCGCCTCCTGGGGTTCAGTTGCGTCCGGGCGCATTGGCCGGATATCGGCAGCGCCACACCAGGCAGTTACGGCGCAGTGACGGAAATCTATGGCGAAGGACTGCGCCTGCCGCCTATACGGCTGTATCGCGACGGCAAGCCTGACCCGTCGGTGGAGGCGATCATCTTCGCCAATGTCCGCACACCGGCAGAACGGCTTGGCGATCTGCGCGCGCAGGTGGCGGCGAATTATCGCGCCGCGCAACGGCTATCGGAGCTGGCAGCGAAATATGGCACCGAAACGCTGCTGGGAATCATGCAGGAGGTGCTCGACTATTCCGAAACGATGATGCGGGCGGCGCTGCGTGCCCTGCCGGACGGCGAGGCCGAATTCACCGACATCTTCGATGGCGACGGCGTGATCGCGCCCGGCGAAACCGAAGACGAGACCTTCAAGGTCCACATCAAGGTCACCAAACGCGGCGACACCATCACGGCGGACTTCACCGGCTCCGATCCGGCCGTCGCCGGACCGATGAACGCGCCGCTGACGGTGACGGCCTCGGGCGTGTTTTGCGCCCTGAAGATGATCGCCGACCCGAAAAGCCTGATCCCGCCGAACTCCGGCTGCTGGCGCCCGGTAACAGTCACCGCGCCGCCCGGGTCGGTGGTGAATGCCCAGCATCCGTCCCCTGTGGTGTACGCCAACCACGAAATGTCCCATCGCGTCGCGGACATGGTGATGGCGGCCCTGTTCGCGATCACGCCGCGGACGGTAATGGCAGGATCGCAGGGAACGTCGGCGGTCATCACCTTCGGCGGGATCGATTATCGCACCAACGATCGTTTCGTCAGTTACGAGTCCGTGAAAGGCGGCTTCGGCGCGCGCCCGGTCAAGGACGGCATCAACGCGGTCGCCAGCACCGTATCGAACATGAGCAACACCCCGATCGAAATTCTGGAAATGAGTTTTCCGTTGCGTATCGAGGAATACACGCTGATCCCCGACAGTGGCGGAGCCGGCACGTTTCGCGGCGGCCTCGGTGTCCGCCGGGTGTGGCGGGTGCTGGAGAACCAGGCCCACGCCGCGGTCTGCTGTGAGCGAACAGTTACACCCCCATTCGGGCTCGACGGTGGATTGGCCGGGGCACCCGCTCGGGTGGAACTCATCGCCCCACGTTCCAATGCCCGCAAACTCACCAGCAAGGGTGGGTTCCTGGCACCTGCAGGTTCTCTGGTCGTGCTGGAAGCGCCCGGTTCAGGTGGCTACGGCCCGCCTTCCGGTCGCGACCCGGCTGCTCTTTCCGAAGACCTGCTGGACGGTTACGTTACCCCGGCGGAAGCACGCCGGGTTTATGGCGTCGAGCCTGCCTGAGACAACACGAGGAAAATGCCATGTCCGAATCATTGCCGGTCGTCGCCCAGAAGGGCTCTTACAAGATCGAGGTCGAGGCTGGAAAATCCTATTGGTGGTGCGCCTGCGGCAAGAGCGGCAGCCAGCCGTTCTGCGACGGATCGCACAGGGGATCGACGTTCGCACCAATGAAGTTCGACGCCGAACAAACGGGCATCGTGTCGTTCTGCGGCTGCAAGGGCACCGCGAATTCCCCGCGTTGCGACGGGTCGCACAACAAATTACCCTGACGGGTCGCACAACAAACTACCCTGACGGGTCTGCTTGCCTCCGAAACGTTTACACCCGGAATCGGGCGATCGTCACCGCTTCCGCGTCATGGGCCCGGCGTGTCCAAGTGGAAGGGCGGATAGGCCGCGGCGATCGGCCCAAAGTAAACGCGGACCGAACCTGCCATTCAGTGGAGACAGGGCATGACACGAGCCGAACTGACCGAGAAAATCCTCGACATCAAGCGCGAGAAGGACTGGAGCTGGAAGCACATCTGCGAACAGGTCGGCGGCATGTCCGAGGTTCTGGTCGTCGGCGCGCTTCTCGGCCAAATGAAGCTCGTCAAGCCGCTGGCCAAAAAGGCCGCCGCACTGTTCGGATTAAGCCAGGCCGAAGAGCGCATGTTGAACGAAGTCCCCCATCGCGGCACCGCCATGCCGCCGACCGACCCGCTGCTATATCGGTTCTACGAACTGGTCATGGTGAACGGCCCAGCCTGGAAGGCTCTGATCGAAGAAGAATTCGGCGACGGTATCATGTCGGCGATCGACTTCGACATGCACATCGACCGTGAGGCAAACCCCAAAGGGGACCGCGTGAAGCTCACGATGTCCGGTAAGTTCCTGCCATATAAGTACTACGGCAACGAACAGGGGATACCAGAGGTCGGCTACAAGGAGAATTAGGCCCGGGAACAGCCAGACGTTCGGCGCCCCAATTCAGTCCCCAACCGCGCTGAGAACCGGCACGTCATGGCTACCCTCGGGGACGGGATCCATTCCAGCGTAGGCGCGCAGCCTGCCGATGTCATCGATCACAACCGTGCCTCGCTGCGCGCTCCTCACGCCGTGCAAGCGCAGCAACGCGAAGGCGCGTGATAGGTTTTCCTGCGTGCAACCGATCTTGCCGGCCAGGAACCGCTTCTCAAACGGCAGCGTGAAGCGAGGTGGGACCACATCGACCCCCTCCGCCAGGCCCATCAAATATCGCGCCAGGCGTTGGGCGGCGGGCCGCAACTTCAAATCCTGCGTTTCGTTCGTCATGTCATACAATTCACGCAACGCGTGATCCAGGAATTGACGCCCCAGTGTCCAGTCATGCTCGATCATGATCCGAAGATGGCGCACTGGAATCATGATCAGGCGCGCGGTGGTGATTGTTTGAGCACCAATCTGCCAGGGAGCGCCAAGGAGAGCCGAGGCAAGGCCGATCGCCGTCACCGGACTGATTACATCAGTAAATGCAATGTTCCCCTTCCGGTCGCAATGCGTTGCCGCAACGTATCCCGATACCAGGATATTCAACGCAACCGGCACCGCCCCGATCTCGATCAGATCCTCATTCGGACCTACCCGGACGAAGTCGCCAACTTCATTGAGAAAATCAAGCTGCGAACCATCAAGTGTGGAGAATAGGTGAAGGGCATGGAGAACATCAATCCCCGGACGCATATCGTTCGCTCTCGATTCTTGGATGTTTGCCGTTTTATGCGGCAATCATAGCTACACCGGTTGGTTCGATTTCCCATTCTGAATCACGCGGTTGATTCCGCATCGCGGTCGCACATCAAACAATGATGATGTGGCTGGCCGCCAGCGGAAGCAACCCCAAACGATCCCCGAATCTGAAAAATTTGCCGCCCGATCACGACCTTTTGTTGGAACCAAAACTTCAACAGAGGCGGAACGATGCACCTTTACAGGTAACATAAGATGTCGAACTCACGACAAATCATTGCTATTTGAATCACAAGACCCAAACAGTGCGGCCGGTTGATAATGGCCAACTCATGATTTGATAGAAATCAGCAACCTAATTGCCCAAAGCCCGCCGCAAGTTTGTCGATTGATCGATTTGTGCCAGCGCCATTAACGTGCGTCCTGGACGAGGAGATATTTCCCAGATGTCAACTGTAACATGGTCGGCCGGTACCAGCGGCGACTGGCTTACCGGCAGCGACTGGTCAAGCGGAGCTGTGCCGTCTGTCTCCGACACGGCGGTCTTCGGCCAGCCGACCGGGACGAGCACGTCTCCCTACACCGTTACTGTCGGCCCGTCTTCTTTCGCGGATGTCGCCGCGATTGATATTTCCGCGGCCTCCGCGACCGAGGCATTTCCGGTCCTCACGGTCAGCGGCCAGTTGCAGGTCGGCACACTCAACTACGAGACAAGCGTAGAGCAGACACCGATCGACGTTCTCAGCGGTGGCTTGCTTACCATCCAATCCGCGATCACCGACGCCAGCGGGATAGCCGAGACAATCACCGTCGCCGGGACCGGAACCGGCAGCGAACTCGCCCTGCTCAGCACGTCGGTGTTTAACAGCAACGTTTCCATCGCATTTTCGAATAATGCTTCCAGCATCAACGCCGGCATTCTGCAATTCGCCTCCGGCTTCACGTCCGGCATGAACATCGCGCAGGCGATCTCGGGTTTCGCCTGGGGCGACACCATCGACGTCGGCAATGTGAACCTCACCGGCGACACGGCGTCGTACAGCGGCACCACCCTCACAATCAAAAACGGGTCAACCACCGTCCTTACGTTCAGCGACCTTTCCACCACGGGCGCTGTGACGTTCTCGCTTTCCGGCGGCGTCATCACCGCCGTGTGCTATGCGGCGGGGACTCGCATCCTCACGCCGTCGGGTGAAAGAAGGGTCGAAAACCTGCGGGCTGGCGATCTCGTGGTGATCGTATCTGGTGAGCAGCGAATCTCCCAGCCGGTCAAATGGATCGGCCGGCGACGCATCGATCTAACCGAACATCCGCGGCCAGAGACAGTCGCCCCTATCCGCATTCAGCGGGGCGCCTTCGCCGAGAACATGCCCCACCGCGACCTGCGCGTTTCCCCCGACCACGCAATCCTCGTCAGCGGAAAGCTGGTCTGCGCGCGTCAGTTGGTGAACGGTATGACCATCTGGCAAGAGCAAGGCAGCCGCTCGGTCGAATATTTCCACGTCGAACTGGACGCACACGCGATTTTGCTGGCCGAAGGTCTCCCCGCGGAAAGCTATCTGAACACCGGCAATGACGGGTTCTTCAGCAATGCGGATGCACCCACCACGTTGCACCCGAATCTGACGAGTGAAACCGCTTACCCGCTACGGGAAGCAGCTTCCGTCGCCCCGTTCGTTTGGGATGAGGCAACCGTTCGTCCAATTTGGCAGAGCCTGGCCGATCGCGCTCGCACGCTGGGCCATGCGCTGCCGGATCTGGACCTCACCACCGACCCGGAACTGCATATCGTCCTCAACGGACGGTCGATAGGCCCGTTGCATAACAACAACGGACTGCATATCTTCTGCATCCCCCCCGGCACCAGGGAGGTGCGCCTTGTCTCCCGCGTGAGTTCCCCGGTCGCGACCAGGCCGTGGTTGGAGGATCGGCGTCTCCTTGGCGTTTACACGAAGCGGATCATGCTGCGGGGTGCCGATGCCGTCCAGGAAATACCGCTCGACCATCCCGAACTCACCCAAGGCTGGTGGGCGATCGAACGCGATGACGGGACAATGCGACGCTGGACCAGCGGTGAGGCCGTGCTGCCGCTCCCAATGTCCGATACCGCAACCATCCTAGAGATCGATGCCGACTGTGGAGGAACCGCCTATGTAACGGGTGTGGCGGAACGTCGCCGGGCAGCCTGAACGGCCCGGCGATACGCGCCCGTAACTATCCGCCCGCCGGCCAACGCCGAAGCTGATACGCGCCGTCCCAGAACAGGTATTCATACTGACTGGACCGGATGAACGCGGTCAGCATCCGCGCGCGCACCGCGTCCGTCGCGCCCGCGGACGCTTTGTCCGTGGCAGCGATGACCGCGCGGACCGCATCGCCAAATCCGGCATCGGAGTACGTGTCGATCCAGGCCCGGTATTTGTTGTCCGCGGCCGCCTCCCGGGCAATCGCGTTGCCGACATCCCAGTAGATCCAGAAGCACGGCAAAAGCGCCGCCATCAGCACCTCCCACGGCTCATGATAGGCCGTGGCGAGCAAAAAGCTCGTGTAGTTCACGCAATCCGGCGACGGTTCGGCTTCCAGCGCATCCGCCCCGAACGCCGTCAGATACTGGCCATGCAGCGCCTGCTCCACCGCCACCGCCGCGACAGCGGACTCCGCGAACAGCCGCAAGGTTGCACCATCCGGGCCCCGGGCCCCGGCCATCGCCAGAACGCGCGAATACTGATCCAGGTACAGCGCATCCTGCGTGATGTAGAACTGAAACCGAGCCTGATCCAACGTACCGGCCGCTAACTCGCGATTGAACGGCAAACCGTGGATCGCCGCCCGAAGCGCCGTCGTGCGCTGCCACGCATGGTCGCAGAAACCCGTCATGCGATGCTCTTCGATGCCATTTCGAACGTATTCCGCGACAGCCCGGGCAAATCCAGAATCCGTTGCAGTTCCCCTTTCATCAGCCGCTGACGCTCAGTATCGAACCGCCGCCACTGACCCAGCGGAGACACCATTCGCGCCGCCACCTGACCATTGGTCGGATCAAGCTGAATGATTGTATCGGCATAAAGCCGATATCCAGCCCCCGAAGCATCATGAAACCGCACCTGGTTTCCCCCGAAACTACTCACCAGCGCTCGGATTCGATTTGGGTTGCGCAGATCAAAGTCCGGATGAGACTTCAACGCCTCCACCGCCCGCACCGTATCCGGCAACGGCGAGAACGCCTGAATCCCGAACCACTTGTCCAGCACCAGCGGATCGCCGCGCCACGCGTCATAGAACGCCGCCAGCGCCGCCAACCGCTCCGGACAATCCACACCCGAAAGAACCCCCAACGCGGCCAGCACGTCGGTCATGTTCTGACCAGCATCAAACTGCGCCTTGGCAAGCCGCACCGCCGCCGGATCACCGCTCGCGACCAGATAGCTGAGGCACGCATTGCGCAACGAACGCCGGCCGATCGCCGGCCCATCGACCGAGTAACCACCACGATCCGCCAGGCGGTCATATAACGCACGTAGCCTGCCACCCAGCGCACGGCCAATCGCCCCCCGGACCATATCCCGCGCGGCATGGATCGCATCGACATCGACCACGTCCATCTTGTCCGCCAGCGTCGCCTCACCCGGCAGCGCCAAAGCCTCCGTGGCAAAAGCCGGTTCCTGTTCCAACGTCGAAGCCATGGCCTCGATCAACGCCGGGTCCACCGCCGGCTCCTCGCCCGCCTGAATCGCCGCGACCATGTCCAGCAGCACCGACGCAGCAAACTGCTGCCCCGACTCCCACCGCACGAACGGATCGGTATCGTGGGCGGCAAGGAACCGCAGCCGGTCCGGCGTCAAACCCGAAAGTTTCACCGGGGCCGAGAAATCCCGCAACAGGGACGGCACCGGCGGGCTGGCAACGTCAACAAACTCAAAATGATTCTCCGCCTGCGTAGCCAGCAGCACCCGCGTCCCCGCAACCGCGTCCGGTTCACCATCCAGCCGCGTGGCCAGCTCCTGGCCATTGCCATCCAGCAGCCCCATCGCGACCGGGATCACCAGCGGATACTTGTCCGGCTGCCCCGGCGTAGGCTTGGTCGCCTGCCGAATCGTCAACGAATAGCGTTTCGTCTCCGCATCATACCGATCCTCGACCGAAACCTCCGGCGTGCCCGCCTGATGATACCAAAGCTTGAAGCCCTCCAGATCGACCCCCGACGCGTCCTGCATCGCCCGCACGAAATCGTCGATCGTAACGGCATTGTTGTCATGCCGCGCGAAATAAAGATCCATCCCGCGACGAAACGCCGCCCGGCCGATAATCGTGGCCATCATGCGGATGACCTCGGCGCCCTTGTTATAAATCGTCGACGTATAGAAATTATCGATCGCCAGGTAACTCGCCGGCTGCACCGGATGCGCCAGCGGCCCACCATCCTCCCGAAACTGAGCCCCCCGCAGCCCCCTGACATCGCCAATCCGCTTCACCGCCCGACTGCCCTGGTCGGCCGAGAACTCCTGATCGCGATAAACCGTCAGCCCCTCTTTCAACGACAGCTGGAACCAATCCCGGCAAGTAACCCGGTTGCCCGTCCAGTTATGGAAATACTCATGCGCGATGACCGACTCGATCCCCTGATAATCCACATCGGTCGCGGTCTCCGGCCGAGCCAAAACGTATTTCGTATTGAAAACGTTCAGTCCCTTGTTTTCCATCGCGCCCATGTTGAAATCCGACACGGCGGCGATGTTGAAGACGTCCAGGTCGTACTCCAGCCCAAACACCTCCTCATCCCATGTCATGGAGGTCTTCAGCGACCGCATCGCATGCGTGCAACGATCCTCGTCCCCCCGGCGCACATAAATACCAAGCTCCACCGGCCGCCCCGAACACGTAACGAAACTATCCTTGACCGAAACAAGATCCCCCGCTACCAGCGCGAACAGATAGCAAGGCTTCGGATGTGGATCGGTCCACGTAATGGAACGCCGCCCGCCGCCCAGATCCTTAACCGGACCCGGATTCCCGTTCGACAGCATCACCGGACACGACCCGATAATCGTAGTCGTATACCGCGACATCACATCCGGCCGGTCCGGAAAGTACGTGATCCGCCGGAACCCCTGCGCCTCGCACTGGGTAAAGAAATTCCCACCGGAAACATAAAGCCCGCTCAGCTCCGTATTATCCTTCGGCGAAATCCGCGTCTCGATCTCCAGCACGCAGGCTTCCGGCATGTCCGGAATCGTCAGCCCGCCCTTGATCGCGTGATAATCCCCCGGCACCAGCACCGAACCGTCACGGCTCAGCCGGACCAGCGTCAGCGCCTCGCCATCCAGATGCAGCGCCGATCCCGCCGGCGCCACCGGGTTTCGTCGCAACCCCAGACGAGCCACTACGGTCGTTGCGGCCTCGTCCAGATCAAACCGCAAATCTACCGTATCGATCAGAAACGTTGGCGGCGCATAATCCGCCAGGCGGATTTCGCGGGGGGCGGCGTCGGTCGTAATGGCATCGGCTGGCATGTTTTCTCCGGCTTCAGGTCGAACTGGATATGGGGACGCTACCGATTTCGGGCAGCCTCTGCGAGAACCTCTTTCGCCAGCGGCAGCATCGCATAGTCCACCATCGCCCCTTGATAGCTTACCGCCCCGAGGCCAGCTTTCTCCGCCGCCTCGAACGCCTCCAGCAAGCCCTTGAAATAAGCGACTTCATCCGCCGTCGGCCGATAAACCGCATTGGCAATCGCGACATGCGACGGATGCATCACCGCCACCCCGGAATACCCGATATCCCGCGCTCGGCGGATCAAAGCCTCAACCGCCGCCAGGTCGTCCTGTGCCGTGCCGAAAATCCCGGCAATCGGATACATCGCCCCGGCCGCGCGGCTATCCAGCACCATCTTCGATGCCAGATAAAGCTGCTCCTCACCCCTCGCCGTCGCCCGAAAACCAAACGCCCGCGCAAAATCGCCGCTCACCGGACCGCTCAGCGCTCCATGGATGCCACGCACCCGCAAGCTGGCCTTGGCCAACCCATAAGCGTCGTACATCCCCTGGGCCGTCTCCGGCAATGGCAATATCCCGACGCTTCCATGCGCCACGCCCGCCCGTCCCTCGGCATAGCTCAACAGGTCATGCAGCCGGCGGATCTCATCGGGGGTCGCGACCTTCGGCGGCACGATCGCGGTCAACCCATCCGTCACCGCCGCCTCGATCTCGGCCTCGGTCCCGTCATACAGCGGCTGAATCCGCACGAACGCGCCAACTCCCGCCCCCCGCAGCTCCCCGATTTCGCTCTTCAAATACCCCATCGCCTCCGCCTTGAACCGCGGCGGCACGGAATCCTCGATATCCAGCACCACGGCCCCAGGCGACACCCGAATCGCCTTCGCCACCCAGTCACGGCGATGGGCCGGCACAAACAGCGCTGATCGAATGGGCCACATGCGGCATATCTCCTGAAGCGTTCCGACAACCAGTTTGCGGTCACGCGCCGCATGGTGCAATCGTGCCGCCGGAGGTTCCGCCCATGTCCTATCCCACCCACTTGCTGCCGACCACAGTCGTCGGCAGCTACCCCCAGCCTGCCTGGCTGGTCGATCGAGCCACCCTGCACCATCACGGCGTGCCGCGCGCCCATGCGCACGACATGTGGCGCGTGCCCGAAGACCTGCTGGAGCAGGCACAGGATGACGCCACGATCCTGGCGATCCGCGACATGGAACGCGCCGGCATCGATATCGTAACCGACGGCGAGATCCGGCGCGAAAGCTACTCCAACCGCTTCGCCCTGGCCCTGGAAGGCATCGACGCCGAAACGCCCGGCGAACTTCGATCCAGCACGGGCCGAGTCACCAAAGTGCCCCGCGTCGTAGGACCGATCCGCCGCGTGTCCGGCGTAGAAACCCGAGACGCCAATTTCCTCCGCGCCAACGCCACCCACGCAACGAAGATCACGCTGCCCGGCCCGTTCACCCTGTCCCGCCAGGTCCAGAACGACTTCTACAAAGACGAGGAAGAACTCGCAATGGACTACGCCGTCGCAGTAAACCAGGAACTGCTGGCACTAAAGGCCACCGGCGTAGACGTCGTCCAACTCGACGAACCCTGGGTGCGCACCTCCCCAGACAAAGCCATCCGTTACGGAATAAAGGCAATCAACCGAGCGCTGGAAGGCGTTCAGGGTCCCACCGTCGTCCACGTCTGTTTCGGCTACGCCGCCGTCGTGGCGGAAAAGCCCAGCGGCTACGGCTTCCTCTCCGAACTCTCCGGCACGATCGCGCAACAGATCTCCATCGAGGCAGCACAACCCCGCCTCGACCTCGGCGTCCTACGCGACCTGGCCGGCAAAACCATCATGCTCGGCGTCCTGGACCTCAACGACCCGCAAATCGAAACACCCGAAACGATCGCCGAACGCATCCGCGACGGTCTGCGCTTCGTCGCCGCCGACAAGCTCGTTCCCGCGCCCGATTGCGGCATGAAATACCTGCCGCGCGACACCGCCTTCGGCAAACTGCGAGCCATGGCCGAAGGCGCCGCCATCGTTCGGCGAGAACTGGCAGGGTAGCGCACGCCCAAAGTAAGCAACCGGCCGCTGTTTACGCGGGGCGTATCCGCGCACGCAGCCAGTCGGCCACCGCCTGCTCATCCATCGTTCCCGCCGCCAGCGACTCCATCATCTTGACCGCATCAACCCCGTCAAACTGCAAGATGCGCCCATTATCAGCCAGAAAAAGCCGCGCCACGACCCAGGCGGTTCGCTTATTGCCGTCAGCAAATCCGTGATTTTTCGCCAAGCCATACGCGTATGCCGCCGCCAGCTCGGCAGCATCCGGATCGCCATAGGCCGCAAGATTTTGCGGGCGGGCCAGGGCCGACTCAACAAGCCCTGCGTCCCGCACGCCATCCAATCCCCCATGCGCGGCAAGCTGGTATTCATGCACCGCTTGCACCACCGCCGAATCAACCCACCTCCATTCGGTCATTTCGCCAGCGCGCGAAGGATGTCCCGATCCTCACGCATGATCGTCTCCGCAAGCGTCATCTGGCGCTCGAAATCAGGCGAGTATGGCGTCAGACGATACCCCCCGTCCGGAGCTTCGGTGAGATAGACCATATCTCCCTTCGCCACCTTCAGGCGTTCCTGTGCCGCCTTCGGCAGGATGAAACCAACGGATGACCCAACCGTGGTAACTTTGAACGCCAACATATCTACGCCCTCGCACAATATAATAAACGTTATATAATGCCGACCTAAGCCCGGTCAAACCTTTCCGTAAAAGTCCGAGAACCCGGCCACACGCTCCGGCCCACTCAAGGCTTCCCCGCCACCGAGTAATTCGCCGCCAGATACGCAATGATCGCCCCCGCCGTCGCCTCGTCGATCCGTGCCCCGAACGCCTCACGCATCTTGGTAACCTCGGCCCGCCACGCGTCCGCCGTCAGGAACCTGCTGTTCATGACGATATAGTCGGACGTATGGCAAACGTTGCAATTTGCCCGCGCCGCCTCGCCACCCGCCCCCGGCCTCAGCGGCACCGGCGCGTCAGCCGCCATCGCGCCACAACCAACCACCCCTCCGAACACAGCGAGCAACAGCCGCCTCACGCCGCCACCACCGAGATCGCACGCGGCACGTTATCATGGTATCCGCCCGGATTGATCTTAAGCCGCTCCGCCTGTCGCTCCCCCGTACGGCTCGTCGCTCGGCACATCAGCCGATACGTCCCGGGCCGCATCGCCCCCGTCGCCAGGATAAACCGGCGATACGCATACGGCGCCAGCGGCCGGTCCAGCAAGGCGTCCTGCCAACTGTGCCCGCCGTCCAAAGAGA
This sequence comes from Rhodopila sp., assembly GCA_028291505.1. Lineage (GTDB taxonomy): Bacteria > Pseudomonadota > Alphaproteobacteria > Acetobacterales > Acetobacteraceae > Rhodopila. Next base: position 19,064 of record JAQGHW010000607.1, read on the forward strand.
TCTCAACCCGATTGATCCCCGACCCGCGGTCCCACGCCACCCCCCGGATATTAAATCCCGACCGGTCAACCTCGCCGCCCTCCAGCGGATCGGCGATCAATGAATTGACGACCAGTTCGGTAACCGGAACCGTCGTCTCGGTCGCCTGCGACACGAACGGCCGCTCCACCGGGAACATCCCGGCCGGAACGCGATACGCCGTCTCCATCCAGTAATTCGTCAGCGGAATGGAGGTAACCTCGATACGCGTCAGGTGCTTCATCCAATACGTGCCCACCCAACCCGGTACCACCAGGCGCGCAGGATACCCATTCCACACCGGAAGCGGCGCATTGTTCATGGCAATCGCCACGATCGTGTCGCCATCCAATGCCTTTTCCATCGGGATGCTTCTGCGGAAAAGCGGAGTCCCCTCCACCGCCGGCTTGTCGGCCCCGCCCAGCCAGACCTCCAGAGCCTCGGGCTTGACCTTCGCGGCCTTCAGCACGTCCCGCAACGCCGGCCCCCGCCACACCGCGCAACCCATGCCGCCATCGGTCCACTGCACGCCGGCGACATGCGGATCGACGAATCCCCGTCGGTTGCCGGCACTCTGGCACACCGCCAGAACCTCGTTCGAGGGCATATCCAGCAGGTCGCTCAGCCTCATCTGCACCGGCCGCTCGACGGCATCCCCGGTGATCGACAACGACCAGCCATCCATGTCGTAGACCGACATCGGCACGCCGGTCAGGTGGTAACGCACATAGAACCGGTCGTTCGGAGTAACCGCATCGGTGAAAACATTGACCGGAGTCGCATAATTCGGCGGCCGGTCCGTCAGGCACAGCATCCGCCGCTTATCCGACGGATTGACGAAATGAACGACCTCCCGCGTGCCATCCGGCAACTCAGCCGGGATGCGCGTGCTTTCGGCCGCCACCGCTGGCGCCCCGAACAAAGCCGCGCCCGCCCCGGCGATCATCCTCCGCCGCCGCATGGCTGTGTCCCGTCCTTCCTACCTACGCCCCGGGCGGTGTTACCCAAATCCCCCCGCGACGCAATCCGCCGGAGGCGACCTACTCCGCCGCCTGCCGCAGATTCCGCGCATACCGGGTCAGCGCGCCCTCATCGGTCGGAACGATCGGAGCGAAGTCGGTATGCGCGATCCACTCCGCTCGGGTCGGCTTGCGGATGTAGTTGGAGACGGCATTCAGCGTCAGATAGACGATCTTGCGAGGATACGGTGTGATATTCCCCGCCGAACCATGCACCAGGTTGCCGTGGAACAGCAGCAGGCCACCCGGTTTACCCGTCGGGGCAACAATGCCGCCCTGTTCCACCAGCCGGGTAACGGTGTCCTCGTCCAGCGTCCACAACGGATAGGACGTCGTGCTGGTATCGTGCCCCGCTTCAAACACGCCCTGAGTGTGGCTGCGAGGAACCAGCATCAGCGGCCCATTGATCGGCATCACCTCATCGAGGAAAACCGCGATATTCATCGCCCGCGGCTCCGGCATGCCGTCATCCCGAGCCCAGGTCCCGTAATCCTGATGCCACTGCCACACATCCCCGGTGAACGACGCTTTGGCGTTGATCTTGTACTGATGCATGTAGACCTGCTCGCCAAACAACTGTTCGACCGGGCCGATCATCAGCGGATGACGAGCCAGCAACCCATGCGCCTCATTGTACAGGTGTGCGGCAAAGGCGGTCCGAGGGGCACCGGATTTCTCGCGCCAGACCTCCGCGCGTTGCTGGCGATAGATGTCCTCGGCCTCCGACTTCAGGATGGCGACCTCGTCCGCCGAGAACGTCTCCGGCAAAAACAGGTATCCTTCATCATGGAACTGGCGGACTTGTTCTTCAGTCAACATGAAATGTTCCTCCTCAAGCGGCTTTTGGTAGCAACTGCTCCGCGGTCACCCGCGCCGCCGTAGCGGCATGATCCCGAGCAGCCATTTCCGCTCGGTCCGAGTCACCATCCAGGACATAGCGCAGGATCGCAGCGTGCTCGTCGCGCCAGACGCGGATGGCGTAGTCGGGATCGCGCAGCACGGCCGCCATCGACCGCATCAGATGCGGCCACAGCGGCGCGGTCATTTCCTCGATCGCCGGGTTGCCGGACAGCCGATACAACGCGCGGTGGAAGTCGGTATCGGCGCGAACCAGAACCGGAATCGGCGTCGCCACGTCGAACGCAGTGCCGACCGCCAGTTGCTCGACAAGTCCGTCTATTTCGCTCGCCTTGACCGCCCCGGCGGCGATCTGCCGGGCGCCCAGCCGAGCCGCCAAGCCATCCACGACCTCTCGGACCTGATACAGTTGCATGACGCGGAACGGGTCCAGCGGCACGACCCGCAACCCCTTGCCCCCGGTCTCCTCGACCAACCCCTGCCGCTTCAGCAGATGCAACGCGTGGCTGACCGGCTGCCGCGACACGCCCATCCTATCCGCGAGTTCCGCCTGCCGAATGCGCTGCCCGGGCGCCAGCGTGCCATCCGCGATCGCCTCCAACAACTGCTGGTAGGTGCGATCAATCAGGCTTTGGGTCGCGGGCAGCACCTGAAGCATGGAATTCGGAATTCCAAAATTACAGGAACACCTCTAGTCGGCCTCCGCCTATCAGTCAACAGTCGGACTGACATAGCGGACACTGGCAAATCCGCGCCGATAATCCTATTCTATACGAATCATCTAGTGTCCTGCCCCCGAAGTTCGTCGCATTTTGCGGCGTGCGTAGGGGACCAGCAGGCCACTGAAAACAAAGAGCTAGTGTCGCGAATCCTGAGGTTCGCCACTATGGCGGACTTCAGATTCGGGACACTAGAAGGTCATCACTATGGCGCTCAGCATCAAGACAGCCGAGGCCGACAGTTTGGCACGCAATCTCGCCCGGCTCACCGGGGAAACCATCACCGAAGCCGTGACCATCGCTCTACGGGAGCGTCTTGGACGGGAACAGTCCAAGCGACAGTCGGCGCCCGAGGTTCGGGCTCGGGTGGCGGCTCTGACGAGGCGCATGCGGTCCGCGTACGATATGCGCCCGGTAAGCCAGGCCGAATGGGATACGGCATCCGGTGACGAAGCGTAGTCGCGGCCGTGATCGTGGTCGATTCCTCGGCGGTCGTGGCGATCCTGTTCGGGGAACCGTCGGCTGATGCACTTCTGGAGCGGTTGCTCGTTGACCCGCGGCGGGTGATGTCGGTCGCCTCATATGTCGAGACCGGCACGGTTTTGGCGGGCCGGTTGCGTTCCGATCGGGTCCACGCGATCGAGGATCTGGATGAGTTCCTCGACACCACCGGCATTATTCTGGCGCCGGTCGATGAGGCTCAGGCAAGACGGGCGTTGCGCGCCAGGATCCAGTTCGGCCGAGGCATGGGGACCGGCGGCGTGCTGAACTTCGGAGATACGTTCTCCTATGCGCTCGCGCAGACCCATCAGGCACCGCTGTTGTTCGTCGGCAATGATTTCGCAACGACCCAGCCCAGCGGCCAGATGTCGATGTCGATAGAAGGATCAGTTCCGTTCGGCTGGACCGCGTTGGGTGGGAAGCAGTCATTGCGTTCCACGAGTCGGTCTAGCGCGGCACCGCGGCCGTGCTTCACTGCGAATGCCCGCGCAACAAGGCTGACAGCGGCAGGTTCACAGTGAAGTAAATCGAGTGGCCCTGCACTCTGCGATAGCTCTCGAATTCGGTATAGCCCCGCACGTTTGTGTAGATCGACACCCCACCGACGTTGAAATTGTAGCCAATCTGCGGGCCGACGCCCCGCGTGCGCGACTCGTTTGGGCCGAGGATGGCTAGTTGTCCCCGATCTGCCGTCAACTGCTGATAGTAATATCCCACAACCCCGACAAAGAAATGTTCGTTAAGGAATTGTGCCGCACCCAGGTCTAGATGCGCATCTGTTCCGTTCGTATAGTCTGTTGAATGGTTCTCGAAATTTCTGGTGAAGCCTAGGGTCGCGGAGACCTCCGTGCCCGTCTTTTCGTTGAGATAGGTATAGGCGCCGCCGATATCGATTGCGCCGTGGCCGATGCCAATATTGGATAGTCGGTTCGGATTGTAGCTTCCGACCGGGATGTCGCCCGCGAGGTAGGTCATGAAGTTGTGCATGCCAACGTTCCAGTAGAGTTGCGCCGTTGGATAAAGATCGCTGCCGCCAAACAGCGAATCCGACCGAGACGCGGAGAACGGGCCGAGCCCTACAGTGGCCGATGAATCGCTATAGGCGGGCGCGAAAGCGAGCGAGAAATTCGGACGGGCACCCAGCACAGTCGTGTCCGGCGTGTAAGTCGGCACGATGAACAACCCATCGAACGACCCGCTTAGACCAGCCGACAACAGGTGGCCGACGGGTAGGGCGACCCCACGGCTGACAGTGCCGCCGTAGTTGTAGAATACGAGTGGCATCGAAAAGCCCGGCGCGGGGGCCACGGCGGCGAAGCTGCCGTATTGTCCCGGCAGCCAGAAACTCAGACCGCCCTGGTCGGCACGAGCAGCCAGACCAGACCCAGCTACAATCGCGACGGCGAGACCAACGCTGCGGGGACGGCACCGGATCACACACCACCTCTTCCGATATCCAGCCAATTTCTGAATTCGTTGTGGAGATTCATATTCATCGACTTTTGCTGGCCTCGGAACCAGCATCGGTGACAAACATCCGGCGAAGAAGGGCTTTCCCGCTTTCGCGTTTTGCTTGATGAACGCGATGGCGCGGCTTGTGATCTCGGCTTCCATCGTACGGCGTGTCTCCAGGTTGAGTGCCCCGACTTCCTGGGCTTTCGAAGAGGACCTTTCACCTTCAGCCTAGGCCGCATACCGCAGAAAGCCGCCGCCACAGCCGCGCGAGGCTTCCGGGGGTCGTATCGAGCCAGGAATCAATCCTGCTGCGCGGGTACGGGGAGTTCGAGTGATGGATTTGACGTGCCTTCGGTGGGTGGCAGGTAGGGATCGAGCGTCCCCATCGGGATCAGCGGGTCTTTCGCGAGGGTCGCCTTTAACTTGGCCAGCTCTGCGAACATCGCGTGCAGAACCCAACCTCGGGTGACGACCGAGGATTCGCCGATAGTCTCTTCGACGGTCTCTTGCGGGTTGTCGTAGAGGTCGATGAGGCGTGGCACGGCGAGCTTCTGCGGCACATCGTGCATGCGCACCTGCCAAACAAAATGCATTTTATAGTTACGCCACTTCATGGCGTATAGCTCGCGCCCTTGGAAGACCGCGATAAATTCCCGTGCCGATTTCTCCTTCCTGCCGAGCAAAAACTCGCGCTGATCGATACCATCGATGGCCCGATCGGTGGGAATGTCGGCCCCGCCGAGTGTTGCCAGCGTAGTGTAGAGGTCGGTTATGTGGAGCATCTCATTGCTCACGCGGGCCGCCGGAACTTTGCCGGGCCAGCGGATGATGAAGGGGACACGCAATGAGCCTTCCATCGCAGTGACGTAGGTGCCGGACCAGGGGCCAGCCCAGCCGCGCCACGGCAGGGTGTCCTCAGGGCCGTTGTCGCTGGTGAAGATGACGATGGTGTTATCGGATATCTTTAACTCCGACACCGCATCCAGGATGCGACCCACATTGGCGTCCATCTCGGCGAGCACGTCGGCAAAATCGCCGTGCCCGGTCGAGCCTGCGAACTTCTTGCCCGGCTCCGTCGCCATGTGAACTTGAGTGATCGGCACATAGGCGAAGAACGGCTTGCCGGCCTTCGTGCTGCGCTGCATGAAGTCGATGGTGCGGTTGGCAAGTTCAGAGTCGATATCGCGGCGCTCGGATGCGTCATAGACCCTGAGCTTACGCGAATTTTCGCCTTTACGACCTTCCATCAGGTACTCAAGGTGTGCGACGGACGGATCGAAATCCTTTTGCTGAGCCCACATCGCCTCGTCGGAGGAATTTGGGATGCCGTACCATTCATCGAAACCCTGATCGTTCGGGTAACGGCCTTCGCTGTCACCCAGATGCCACTTGCCATAGTGAGCGGTGGCGTAGCCCTGCTTGGCCAGCAGCTTCGCGATCGTGACCTCCCACTGCACCATCCCGTAGGGCTTGCCATCAAGCGGAACCGAGTATGTACCGGAACGAATGGGATGGCGGCCAGTCAGTAGCGCCGAACGGCTGGGCGTGCAGGAGGTCTCGACATTGAAATTCGTCAGCCGCGTGCCTTCGCGAGCCAAGTCGTCGAGTCGTGGTGTCGGTGCGCCACGGGTGATGCCGCCGCCATAACAACCGA
>JAQGHW010000619.1 GCA_028291505.1 Rhodopila sp.
CGGATGTAACTCGAAATACCAACCGGATTGAGCTTGAAACCGTTCGGCGTACCGTTGGCGTTCACACCCTTGTCGAGACTGGAGTAGTTCGCGGTGACGTCGGCCTCAACGCGCCCGTTCAAACGGATCACCACCGTGCCCGGCGAGGGAACCGCAAGCACGTTCGGCGGATATTCCGTGCTGAGCGGCCCGGCGGCGACGCTGCCGGTCGGGGTGTTGGCGACGCCCCAGGCGTTGTTGTTGTTGTTGGACGCAGGGCCCGCCCCATACGGCGCAGCCAACTGACCCTGCGACGGGTTCGCGATCAGCGGCCCCGTCGGTGGCTGGGCCTGGGCCAACGCCGCCGCCCCCCCGAAAAGGGCCGCACTGGCCAATAGGATTTTTCGCATCTCGATCTCCTGATGGCTCGCGACCCAAGCCGTTTGTTACAACGAAATAGCAATGAAAACGCGGAACGATGCCTCGCTCACACGCCCTGGCCGCGAACCGCACTATAGATATCGGCAATAATCCGGAAAGTATGCGTCCACGTCCAGGCAATAAATGTTGCCAGATAGGCACACTATATTACCAAAATTATAGATATTATTGAACCTTAATAAACATAAATACATGAACTGACGGACAGCTGCAGTTTATGTTGGAAGCATCGCAGGGAAACGCCGTGCAGGATGTGCCGGCAAATGCCGTGAAGAGAACCCCTGATCTGGACATCTGATTTACTTCAGGAATTCATCCAATCGTCATGGCAACCATCACGTCTTGCCTAACCTTGCACAAAGAGTCATGAATAAATCGTCATTACCTTACGATCCTGTCAGGAGTCCGCATGCCGCGTTTCGCCCTCATGCTCGTCAGCCTCTTCGGCGCCGCCGCCGTGCTCCCGTCCACCGCACCGGCCGCCGAACCAGTGCGCATCGGCATCACGACCATCCTGAGCGGTCCGACCGCCGACCGTGGCCAATCGGAACAATACGGCGCGCAGATCGCGTTGAATCAGATCAATGCGGCGGGTGGCGTGCTGGGCCGCCCGGTGGAGGCGTTCTACGCCGACAACGCCTGCAAACCCGATATCGGCGTGCCGGCCACGAAGCGGCTGATCGAACAGCAGCACGTCCCGGTGATCATCGGCGCGCTTTGCACCCCGGTCACCCATGCCATCCAGCCGGTCGTGCAGACCGCCAAAGTGCCGCTGGTGATCGCCACCTCGGCCGGGCAGGATTTCGTCGATGCCTCGGGCGCGGGCGGCAATGAATACTTGTTCAAGACCATTCCGTCCGAAGTCGATATCGCGCGCGGCCTGATCCGCTTCCTGGCAGGGAAGCACATCAGGTCGGTCGCCGTGGCAGCGGAAACCGGTGGCTTCCCGCAGGCCAACGCGGTGGCCTTCGCAAATGCCGCGAAAGACGCCGGCATGACCGTCACCGGCGTCGAAACGATCACCCCGAACAGCACCGATCTGGCCGCGACGCTGGACAAGCTGAAGGCCGGTGCGCCGGACGAACTGCTGATCATGCCAGGCTCATCGACCGCCGCATTCTTCCGAACCTATGAGGCTTCGGGATGGAAGGTCCCGATCGCTGGCCGCGTCGATATCGGCGTCGCCCTTGGCGCGGTTTCACCCGCGTTCCGCGACGCCGGCGGCCTCGCGGACCTGACGAGCATCGCTGTGTTCACCCCGCTGGTGGACAAGCCCGCGGTGCAGGCTTTCGTCGCCTCATACCAGGCGCATTACGGCCTGGTGCCGACCCAGCGCTCGTTCTTCGTATATGAGGCAACCTACCTCGTGGTGGACGCCATCCGTCGCGCGCACCGCGACACGCCGGCGGCGATCGAGCAGGCGTTGAAGACCACGAAAATGCCGTCCCGCCTGGGCGGCACCTATGCCCCGGACGACCATAACCACGCGCACACGCCGCTGTTCGTCATCGGCCTCCGAGACGGCAAGCCGGCGGTGATCGCGACGGAATAAGCCGAACCGGGATGGTGGTGGAGCTGAGGGGAATCGAACCCCTGACCTCCTCATTGCGAACGAGGCGCTCTCCCAACTGAGCTACAGCCCCATCGCCGGTCTCCCGCCCAGCATAACGCCGGTCAGGCAAGGCGCCCCTAATGATCGGAGTGCCTTTTGAAGTCAAGCACTACCGAACCGCCACTACCGAACCGACAACGTCTCCCAAACATCCCCCGACGGCGGCAGGCCCAGGATGTGCCGGCGGTGCCACAGCGCATAAAACAGCAGCTTCCAGCACGCGAAGCCGTGCCGCCAGCGCCGGATGTCGCGGAACAGTGCCTCCACCTTCTCGGGATGGGCGATCTCCGCCACCCCGGGCTGCGCCGCCACCAGCGGACCCAGCCGTGTCCCTTGCGCCTTGATCCAGGCACCCACCGGCACGGTGAACCCGGCTTTCGGAGCAAACGGCTGCGCCGCCGGCTGGTTCTTCGCCAGCCATTGCCGCAGAATCCATTTGCCCATCCCGCGCCGCAGCTTCATCGCATCGGGCAGCCGGAACGCCGCCGCCATCACACCGGCATCCAAAAACGGCGTCCGCCCCTCCACCGCGTGCGCCATCATGCAGCGGTCCAGCTTCAGCAGCAGGTCGTGCGGCAGCCAGTCGGTCATATCCAGCGCCTGCGCCGCCGCCAGCGGGGACCGTCCACCCTCGGGTGCTCGCAGTTCGGCCGCCGCCATGCCGTCGCGCCAGACGATCGGCTGTTTCCGCAGCACCGGCACCTTGTCGAAACTGCCCCCAGCCCACATCGTCCGCCCGCCGCGCCACCACGGCAGCGTCGCCTGGCGATAGCGCTTGTAGCCGCCGAAGATCTCGTCGCCGCCCTCGCCGGTCAGCACCACCTTGACGTCCTCGCGCGCCCGCCGAGCCAGGAACCACGACGGGATGATGGCATAGTCCATGGTCGGATCGTCCATCGCCGCGACGATCTCCGGCAGATGCTGCCACACCATCTTTTCGGTCACCTCGATCGACTCATGCCGCGCCCCGACCGCGCGCGCGATGGCCGCGGCCTGATCGCGCTCATCGGCCGCACCCGGCGCATCGAAACCGGCGGTGAAGGCCAGCACCGGCTGCTCGTTCAAACGAGCCATCAGCGTGATCAGGGTGGCGCTGTCGATCCCGCCGGACAGGAACATCCCATACGGCACGTCGCTCCGCTGATGCAGATCGACGCTTTCCATCAGTGCCTTGTCCAGCCGCCGCATCGCGGTATCTTCGTCGATGTCCTCGGGCGGTTCGGCCGGCACCGGATTGATCTGCCGCCGCTCCAGGATATGCCCGTCGGAGCACGTGATCGTCTCGCCCGGCAGCACCCGCTGGATGCCCTCGAAGATGGTGTCCGCCCCGGTGGTGAACTGCAGCTGCAGCAATTCCTCCACCGCCGCGGGCCGCACCGCGCGTTTGACCAGCCCGGCCTCCAGCAGCGCCTGAGGCTCCGACGCAAACGCCAGCCCGCCCTCGATCGTGGCGATGTAAAGCGGCTTGATGCCGAACGGGTCGCGCGACAGCGTGACGGTCCGCCGCACGCGTTCGTGAATGGCGATGCCGTACATCCCGCGAAGCTGCTTCGCATAATCCGCCCCGTCGCGCAGCCACAGATGCAGCGGTGGCTCGCAGTCGCTGTTGGTGGCGAAGTTCACCGCCGGCAACGTTTCGCGCAACTCGCGGTAATTGTAGATTTCGCCATTCGCCACCAGCGTGGAGGACCCGGCGAAAAACGGCTGGTCGCCGGTGACCAGGTCGATGATCGCCAGCCGGTTATGCAGCAGGGCGACCCGCCCCATCACCGCGTGCCCGCTGCCGTCCGGGCCGCGATGATGCAGCGCGCCGATCAGTTTCGACAGCACATTCGGATCGGGCGGTGCGGCGCCGGAAGAAAGGATCAGTCCAGCGATGCCGCACATATAAGAGTGTCTCTTTCAAACGACCCGGCCGTATTGCCCGGCCCGCCCTTACTGCCTGGGCCGCCGGAGCGATAGCCCAATCGAGGCAACCTGTCGTTCGGATCCCGCCGGAAGCTGGGGTTTAAGCGCGCTTGGATCAGATCCGGCGAATATCGGCCATGCACGAATCGGTCATTGCCTCCGCCCTGGACGCTTGACTCGGGTCGGTCGGGCTTCTAGAGATCGCGCCCTCGACCAGCCCAAGGGTTTCCTTGTGGGCTGGCCGTCGGTTCGCAGGCACACGACGCACGCGGCGCCGCCCGTCCTTCAGGATTGGGCTTAGGCCGTCTGCCTTCGTCACCCCGCTGGATGGGATCTTACCCATGCCGGCGGGCTATGTCTGTTAGGCGGCGGCCAGACCAAGACCCGCGGCCAAGCGCTGTACGAAAAGAGAAAGAGGTCCATGCCGACCATCAACCAGCTTATCGCCCACGGGCGCGAGCGGCCGAAATCCCGGAACTCGGTGCCGGCGCTGCAAGGCTGCCCGCAGAAGCGCGGCGTCTGCACGCGCGTCTACACCACGACCCCGAAGAAGCCGAACTCCGCTCTGCGTAAAGTCGCCAAAGTCCGGCTGACCAACGGCTACGAGGTCGTCAGTTATATCCCTGGCGAAGGCCACAACCTGCAGGAACATTCGGTGGTGCTGATCCGCGGCGGACGCGTGAAGGATCTGCCGGGCGTTCGCTACCACATCCTGCGCGGCGTGCTGGACACCCAGGGCATCGCCAAGCGTCGTCAGCGCCGGTCGCTGTACGGCGCGAAGCGGCCGAAGTAAGGGGGCGAACACATGTCTCGTCGTCACCGCGCCGATAAGCGCGAAATCCTGCCGGACGCCAAGTTCGGCGACATCGTCATCAGCCGCTTCATGAATGCGCTGATGTACGACGGCAAGAAGTCGGCGGCCGAGGGCATCGTCTATAATGCCCTGGACGTGCTGAAGCGCCGTGGCGGGGCCGCCGCCGATCCGGTGCGGATGTTTCATGAGGCGCTGGACAACGTGAAGCCGGCGGTTGAAGTCCGGTCGCGGCGCGTCGGCGGTGCCACCTATCAGGTCCCGGTCGAGGTTCGCACCGAACGGCGCCAGGCGCTGGCGATCCGCTGGATCATCGATGCCGCCCGCAAGCGCGGTGAGCACACGATGCAGGATCGTCTGTCGAACGAATTGCTGGACGCGGTGAACAACCGAGGTTCGGCGGTGAAGAAGCGTGAAGATACCCACCGGATGGCTGAGGCGAACAAGGCCTTCAGTCATTACCGTTGGTAGTGTCCTGCCCCCGAAGTTCGTCGCATTTTGCGCCGCACGCAGGGGACAAGCAGGCCACTTGAAAACAAGAAGCTAGTGTCGCGAACTCTGAGGTTCGCCATCCTGGCGGACTTCAGGTTCGGGACAGTAGAGCCTGAATCGGGCTCTGGGATTTAGGTTACGGCACAACCCAACAGATCCGGTGGATCTACGGAGATACGACGATGGGTAAGGCGAAATTCGAGCGGAACAAGCCGCACTGCAACATTGGCACGATCGGCCACGTCGATCATGGCAAGACGTCGCTGACGGCCGCGATCACCAAGGTCCTGGCGAAGACCGGCGGCGCCACCTTCACGGCGTACGACCAGATCGACAAGGCGCCGGAAGAGAAGGCGCGCGGCATCACGATCTCCACCGCGCACGTCGAGTATGAGACGAAGAACCGGCACTACGCCCACGTCGACTGCCCCGGCCACGCCGACTATGTGAAGAACATGATCACCGGCGCGGCGCAGATGGACGGCGCGATCCTGGTGGTGTCCGCCGCCGACGGCCCGATGCCGCAGACCCGGGAGCATATCCTGCTCGCCCGCCAGGTCGGCGTGCCGGCCCTCGTCGTGTTCCTGAACAAGTGCGACATGGTCGATGACCCGGAGCTTCTGGAACTGGTCGAGATGGAGGTTCGCGAACTTCTCACGTCCTATCAGTTCCCCGGCGACGACATCCCCATCATCCATGGCTCCGCGCTGATGGCTCTCGAAGGCAAGAACCCGGAACTCGGCGACGATGCCATCATCAAGCTGATGGCCGCGGTCGACGAATACATCCCGCAGCCGGAACGCGCGATTGAGCGTCCGTTCCTGATGCCGATCGAAGACGTGTTCTCGATCTCCGGCCGCGGCACCGTGGTGACCGGCCGCGTCGAGCGCGGCATCGTCAAGGTGGGCGAGGAAGTCGAGATCGTCGGCATCAAGGCGACCGTGAAGACGGTCGTGACCGGCGTCGAGATGTTCCGCAAGCTGCTCGACCAGGGCCAGGCCGGCGACAACATCGGCGCCCTGCTGCGCGGCACCAAGCGTGAGGACGTCGAGCGTGGACAGGTCCTGGCCAAGCCAGGCAGCATCACGCCGCACACCAAGTTCAAGGCGGAAGCCTACATTCTGACGAAGGAAGAGGGCGGGCGTCATACCCCGTTCTTCACCAACTACCGTCCGCAGTTCTACTTCCGCACCACCGACGTGACGGGTGTGGTGCAGCTGCCGGAAGGCACCGAAATGGTGATGCCGGGCGACAACGTGTCGATGGACGTCGAGCTGATCCATCCGATCGCGATGGACGACGGTCTGCGTTTCGCGATCCGCGAAGGTGGCCGCACCGTCGGTGCCGGCGTCGTCGCCAGCATACAGGCCTGATAACGAAACGATGCCGGTGCCCGGCACTACGTGGGCGCCGGCTCTCGTTTCGGCGGGGACTTAGCGTGTGATCGTTTGAGGCGTCTCGCCAGAAAACGTGAATCACACGCTCAAACAAAGTGTTAGCGAACGATGGACAATCAGAATATCCGCATCCGCCTGAAGGCCTACGATCACCGCGTGCTGGACAACAGCACGAAGGAAATCGTGAACACGGCCAAGCGCACGGGTGCCCGGGTTCGCGGACCGATCCCGCTGCCGACCCATATCGAGCGTTTCACCGTGAACCGCTCCCCGCACGTCGACAAGAAAAGCCGTGAGCAGTTCGAGATCCGGACGCATCGGCGCCTGTTGGACATCGTGGAACCGACCCCGCAGACGGTGGACGCGCTGATGAAGCTCGACCTCGCCTCCGGCGTGGACGTCGAAATCAAGCTCGGCGCCTAAGCGGGCCCGGGAAGAAGCACGGGAAGAAGGAACAGACCATGCGTTGCGGTCTCGTCGCCCAGAAGGTTGGCATGACCCGCGTCTTCAATGACGCCGGGGAACATGTGCCGGTTACCGTTCTGAAGATTGAAACACTGCAGGTTGTCGCCGTCCGCTCGGAAGAGAAGGACAAGTACACCGCGGTCCAGCTCGGCTACGGCAAAGCCAAGGTGAAGAACGTCACCCAGCCGATGCGCGGCCACTTCGCCAAGGCCAAGGTCGAGCCGAAGAAGAAG
>JAQGHW010000632.1 GCA_028291505.1 Rhodopila sp.
TCGCGATATCGCCAGGATGCCACCCGACCAGGTGATGCGCCTGGGCATCTGTCACGTCCCTGAGGGACGCGAGATCTTTCCATTCCTCACCGTCCGTGAAAATCTCAACATGGGCGCCTATACACGCCGCGATACCGCCGGAGTCGCCCGCGATACCGAACTTTGTTTCGAATACTTCCCGCGCCTGAAGGAACGCGAGAGCCAGCGCGCCGGCCTGTTGTCCGGTGGTGAGCAGCAGATGTTGGCGATCGGCAGGGCGTTGATGGGAAGCCCCAAGCTGCTGCTGTTGGATGAACCCTCGCTGGGCCTGTCGCCGCTTCTGGTGCAGCAGATTTTCAGTATCATCCGCCGCATCAACCGCGAGCAGAACGTCTCAATCCTGCTGGTGGAACAGAACGCCCATATCGCGTTGCAGACAGCGGATTTCGGCTACGTGCTGGAAGTTGGACGGGTCGTCGCGGCCGACCAGTGCAATAACCTGATGCAGCGCGCCGACATCCGGGAGTTCTATCTGGGCCAGAAGGAAGTCGGCGCGCGTGGCGCTCGGCGCTGGAAAAAGAAACGGTTGTGGAACTGACGATGGACGAGCCCTTCATCCCAATTCCCGCGCTCGTCTCGCAGCGGGCCGCGTCCCATGGTGCCGAAACGATCCTCCGGATCAAGGATCGTGGGATCTGGAAAACAGTCACCTGGGCTCAGCTTCACGCCCGGGCGCAGGAGATCGGAACAGCGCTGCTGGCAGCGGATCTATCCCGTGGCGACGTTGTGGCTATCCTGTCGGAAGCGCGCCCCGAAGCGGTCTACGCCGACCTGGCGATCCTGGGCTGCGGCGCCGCGAGCGTTGCCATCGATCCCGACGATGATCCAGATCGCGTGTGCCACAAGCTGTCGTCCAGCGGCAGCCGCCTGGCATTCGTGGAGAATGAAGAGCAGCTCGACAAGCTGCTGTCCGTCCGCGACCGTTGCCCGGCATTGTCCCAGGTCGTCGTGTTCGACATGAAGGGGCTGCGGGACTTCGCCGATGCGAACTGCGTCGGCCTGCCCGCGTTCATCGACACCGGTGGAACGGCCGATTGGACCGCCGCGATCCAAGCGATCCGAACGGATCAGCCGGCGGTCGTTCAATTCCCCCGCGGCGAAGGCTCCGCCATGGGACGGACGCTGACGCATGGCGACCTGACGCACATGGTCGCCGCCGCCCGGGCAAGGCTCCCAATGCAACCGAACGACGAACGTTTGGCCGTGCTGCGGTTGGCCGACATTACGGAGCGGGTCTGGGGCCTCTATCTCGCACTGGAAACACGTTGCATTAGCAACTATCCGGAGCGTCCCGATACCGCGATCGAGAACCTGCAGGAATTGAAGCCGACGGTCCTGGGCGCCGACTCCGCGGTCTGGGATGGTCTGCATGCGCTCGCCGCTGCACGTGCGAAAGCCGCCACCCCGGCTCAGCGCCATGCTTACGACTGGGCACTACGCGCCGGCCGCCTCGGCGGAACAAGGGCCCGATTGGCCGATCTGCTCGTGCTCCACGCCGTTCGGAGGGAGTTCGGGTTGAGCAAGCTGCGGCTTGCTTATGTTGGTGGCGAATCGGTTGGCCCTGCCGCGCTCGACTGGGCCAGGTGCCTCGGCATCATGATCCAGCGTGTGGATGAGCCTGCCGTGGGATCGGGTGAGCTGGACGAACGCTATCAGACCTTGATGCAGAACGCGTACGCATAACGTTCCATAAGCAATAAACTGGGGGAAAGCCGATGATCAAATCCATGCTCGCGGCCGTCGCGCTCGCGACGGCAGGGCCCGCGATGGCCGCTGAATCGATACGCGGGGTAACCGACACCGAGATCGTGATTGGAACTTATACCGATCTATCCGGCGTAACAGCGATGTGGGGCGTCAACAATTCCAATTCGTGGCGCATGGTATTCGATCAGGTCAACGCGGCTGGCGGCATCAACGGCCGGAAGATCAAATACATCATCGAGGACAACCAGTACCAGGTCCCAAGGTCGGTACAGGCGGCAAACAAGCTGATCAACCGCGATGGCGTTTTCATCATGGTGGCCAATGGCGGTACGCCGATGAACAACGCGGTCATGCCCGACCAGCTCGCCAAGGGTGTCGCCAATGTTTTCCCGCTGACATCCGCTCGGTCCATGTACGAGCCATTGCATCATCTGAAGTTTGGCTTGGGGTCCTCGTACTACGACCAGGTGCGTTCCGGCCTGAAGTTTTTCGTTGAAAAGCGCGGCAAGAAACAAGTTTGCGCGATGGCGCAGGATACGGATTTTGGCCGCGATATCACCGACGGGGTGAAGGACCAGCTCAAGGCCGAAAACATGACCTTGGCGGGAGAAACGTTGCATAAACCAACCGACACCGACTTCAGCGCCTCGGTCGCGCGGATGCGGGATGCCAACTGCGACCTTCTGGTGTTGGGAACGATCGTTCGCGATGCCGTCCAGATCATCTCCGCGGTTCACAAGACCGGCTGGAAGGTCGACATGATGGGCCAGGCCGCGAGCTATGACGATGTGGTTGCTCAGGTGCCAGGCGGAACGACCGAGGGATTCTATTCGATGACGCCGATGCTGTTCGCGACCGAGGGGGCCGAATCGCCGGACGTCAAAGCCTTCGCCGACGCGTATCACAAGGAATATGGCAAGGACCCGAACTTCGCCGCGCAGATCGGCTTCACCGGCGCACAGGTCGTCGTCCAGGCGTTGAAGAACGCCGGTCGGGAACTGACCCCGGATAATTTTGTCTCAGGCATGGAGTCGATCAAGGACTACCACGACATCTTCGGCTCGCCCGCCATTACTTTCAGCCCGACGAAGCACCAAGGCTCGAACCAGTCGTTTCTGTGCGTCGTCAGGGACGGCCACTGGCAATCCGCCGAGGCCCAGCCGCTGGGGTATTGACCCTCCCTGTATCACGACGCGTGAGCAGGCCTGGTTCCGGTCAACCCTTCACGCGCAGGTACCGCTGCCGCAGATGCACCTGAAACGCCGTGGGGTCCAGCTTGCGGCCCGTTGCCTGCTCCAGGATCGAGTTGAAATCGAGCCGGCTTCCCACGCCATGCACGTGGATGCGTAGCCAGGCCAGAAGCGGCGACAGGTCCCCACGACTGAACGCTTCATCGATGCTCGGGACCTGCGCCCGTGCCGCCTGCATCAGTTGCGCGGCGGCCATCGCCCCGAGTGTGTAGCTGGGAAAGTATCCAAATGCGCCATCATACCAGTGGATGTCCTGCAGGCACCCCTGCGCGTCGTTCGGTGGGGTAACGCCTAGCAGGGCACACAAGCCATCATTCCAGGCCGCGGGCAGGTCGGCGATGGTGAGGTCGCCGGCGATCATCGCGCGCTCCAGGCGAAAGCGCAGAATCACATGGGCCGGGTAGGTCAGTTCGTCCGCATCGACGCGGATGGTGCTGCGCTGCACTCGCCGCCATAGGCGCCCGAGATTTTCCAGACGGTATGATTCCGGCGCGCCACCAAAGGTTTCGTGCAGTCGGCCGCCCAACCATCCCAGGAAGGAGTCAGACCGAACGGCTTGCATCTCGACAATGAGAGACTGGCTTTCATGCACCGCCATGCCGGCGGCCTCGCCGACCGGCAGGCGCGCGTAGGCCAACGGCAAACCGCGTTCGTAGAGGGCGTGACCAGTCTCATGCACAACGGCAAGGATGGCGGAGGTGAAATCGTCTTCGACATACCGAGTTGTTATCCGGACATCCGTGGGCGTTCCGCCGGAAAACGGATGAGCGGACTGATCGAGCCGGGCGTGGTCGAAATCCAGACCCAGTCGCTGGGCAAGATCTCGGCACAACGCCTGCTGCGCCGCGATAGGAAAAGGCCCAACGGGCCGCACCGGGTCCGCCTGGCCAGCCTGGTACCGCTCGACCTCCGGCAACACCGTGGACAGGAACTCTTCGTAGGCGGCGAAGATCGGCACCACATCGTCGGCACCGATGCCTTGCTGGTGGCCATCCATCAACGCATCGTAAGGGCTGAGGCCGAGTGCATCGGACAGGGCGGCGGCCCCTTCGCGGGTCAGCCGCAGCACCTCGGTCAGGTACGGGCGAACCAAGCCGAAGTCAGAGTTCTTGCGCGCGACCCGCCACACTTTTTCGCAGTCTGAATTTGCCTTTGCCTGCGCCTCCACCAGATCCGGCGGAAGCGCATTGGCTCGGGTGTAGGCGTGGCGCATCAGGCGAAGGTTGGCGGCCTCCCACGGGTCGGACGTTTCGGCCGCGGCGAGGTCCGCCTCAATCTCCGGCGCGGTCAGATGCTGATGCTGAAGCACCGCCAGCACCGCCAGCTGATCGCCGCGGCCCCCCCCCCCGCCCGGCGGCATGACCGCCGAGGCGTCCCATCCCAACATGGAACTGCATTCGCCGATCGTCGCGATCAGCCTAAACCGGGAAGCGAGACGTTCATAGGTGGAAGCAGTTGTCATGACCGCAGCGCCTTTCGCACCCAGAGACTGAATATGATGACCAGCGCCACCGCCAGGCCATACCAGGTGATTATGTAGGACAGATGGTTGTTCGGTGGCCGCGGCAGATGCTGCGCCGGCGCCGGATAGGCCTCGCCTGTCGATGGACCTAAGACAACCAGGATGAACGGCGCCGGATCCGGAACGCCGATCGCGGTCCCGATCGCCTCCGGGTCAAGCGTGAAGAACTGCCGCGTCGCCTCATCATCGGATGGACTGAACCAGTGCGGCATGTCTCCCGGCCGGACATAGCCAACGACTGTCACCACGCCGGCAGGATCATCCAGCGGGGTTTCCCGCTTCTGCGGAACCCAGCCGCGATCTACCAGGATCGAAGGCGCGTCAGGGGTCTCCAACGGCACGATCTGGTGGAAACCCATGGTGGCGCCGGCGCGGGTATCGCGAACCTCGGCGCCGAATTGGGCGGCCCGATCGAAGCGGAAGTGACCGGTTACCGTCACTTTGGTGTAGGGCGCTGGGTCCGCCGTCAATGGTATGGGGGGGGCTGCCTCGGCTATCGCAATCTGCGCCAGGACTGCTTCCTTCCAGTGCAGGCGGTAGACCTGCCAGGTCCCCAGCCCTATCAGGACAAGCAGCATGACGACAGTGCTGAGGCCAGGAACGAGCAACCGGCGCCATGCCGGCCTCACAAGCCCATCTCGTTGGGGCGGGTGCGGAACTGCAGGGCGACGAGCGCGGCTTTCATCGGCCGCGTGATCAGGATCGCGAGTGGCAGGGTGACCATCGGCCAAAGGATTGCATGCACCCATAGTGGCGGATTGAACCGGAACTCGACCCAGAAGGCCAGCCCGAGCACGATCGCTCCCAGCACAATAATGACGATCACGGCCCCCGCATCGCCGGTGTCGGATTGTCCAAAATCCAGGCCACAAACGGGACAAGCTTGTTGCAAGGTCAACAGCCCCTTGAACAGCTTGCCCGTTCCGCACCTTGGACACCGGCAGCGTAACGCCGCCTGAAGGATCGCGACTTGTGGTTCGGCCATGGGGACGGCCAAGGGGACGACGCTACTCCGCGGCGATCTGCCCCGCACCGTACCAGTAGATGCAGATGAAAAGGAACAGCCACACGACGTCGACGAAGTGCCAGTACCAGGCGGCCGCCTCGAAGCCAAAATGCCGCTGCGGCGTGAATTGGCCGGCCCTGGCGCGGAACCAGCAGACGATCAGGAAGCACGTTCCGACGATGACGTGGAAGCCATGGAAGCCGGTGGCCAGGAAGAAGACCGACGAGTAGACCCCGCCGCCGTTGAACGCGAACGGTGCGTGGGAATACTCGATCGCCTGGCACAGCGTGAAGCTGAGGCCCAGCAGGATCGTCAGGCCGAGACCTCGCACCAGTCCCTTACGGTCGCCCTCCAACAGGCAGTGGTGCGCCCAGGTGACCGTGGTTCCGGACAAAAGCAGGATCATCGTGTTCAGGAACGGCAGATGGAACGGATCGAACGTATGGACGTTCGTCGGCGGCCACACCGTCTGGCCGTTGCCCTGGGTATCCGGGAACAGCAAGAAGTTGAAATAGGACCAGAAGAAGCCAACGAAGAACATCACCTCGCTGCCGATGAACAGGGTCATCCCGTAGCGCAGGCTGAGCTGCACGATGGCGCTGTGCGCGCCAGGGGTCCGGGCTTCCCGCACAACGTCGCGCCACCAGAAGAACATGGTCGTCAGCACGGTCAGCACGCCGAGGACCAGGACCACATAATTACCGAAATGCGCGGCGAGGATGATGCCGAAAACCGTCATGAAGCCGCCAAGGGCGCCGAGGATCGGCCACGGGCTGGGATCGGGAAGGTGATAGGGATGCTTCAAACCAGAGGCAACCGAACCAGCGGTAGCCAGGACTGGTGCACCGTGCGCGTCGCTGCTCATGCCATACCCACAACAAAACCGCCGGGGAAACCGCCCCGACCCGGCTGCCGCATAATCGCCAAATCTCGGGCCAGTTCAAGAGGGCGGTCGCAGCTCCGCACGGCGTTCAATTGGCCTTCGACTTTTGACGAAGTTCGGCCGCCGACATCGGCCCGACATGCGGTCCCGCCTTGGCAAGGGCGCCCGACTCCGCGGCGTCTTCCAACGAGCGGAAGAATGTGTAAGAAAGCGTGATGACCTTCACATCCGCGGTATTCGGATCGTTGCGTATCGCCGGGTCGACCCAGAAGCTGACAGGAAATTCCATGTTCTGCTTGGGGGACAGCGTCTGTTTGTTGAAGCAGAAGCAAGCCGTCTTGTGGAAATATCTTCCGACTTTTTCGGGCGTGACGTTGTACAGCGCCATACCGGTGACTGGGCGGTTGGACAGGTTGGCGGCGTGGTAGAAGGCAACCTGCTCGTCGCCGAGGTTCAGCGACACCTCAAGCTGGTCCGGCGCGAAGGTCCAGGGCAGTCCGGGATTTGTGTCCGCGTTGAAGCGCACTCGGATGGACTGACCGCTGGACCCTGGTGCGGCCGCCGGGCCGATGCTGGGTGTGCCGCCATACCCCGTGGCGGCGCAGAATAGCCGATATAGCGGGATGGCGGCGAACGACATGCCGACCATGCCGACCATCACCGTGGCCACCACCCCCCCGACGATTGCGTTGCGCCGGCCCCCGGTCATTTCAGAAATGCGCCATTTTGACGATGGTGATGGCATAGAACAAAGCGCAAAGCCCGAGCAGGACGATCAGGATCGCCCAGCTGCGCCCACGGCGGCGGCGCGCTGCGTCAGTGTTGGTCGCCGCGACCGCGGCAGGTGTTTCGTGGTCCATCAATTATCCGATCAAACGATCGACGGCGAGTGCTCCAAACAGGGCGAACAGATACAGGATTGAATACTTGAACGCGGCCTTCGCCGGCACATCCCCCGTCAAGCTGTTGCCTAACGGGTCCTGGCGGTCGGTTACCACACAATATACCCGCTGCAGGAACACCAGACCCAGCAGACCGGCAGCCACGCCGTAAGGCAAGCCGCTGAAGCCCATCAAGAATGGCACGAGAGTCAGCGGCACCAGCAGGATCGTGTAAAGCAAAATCTGCCGGCGGGTTTCTTTCGCGCCGGCGACCACGGGCAGCATTGGCACGCCCGCGCGCCTGTAGTCGTCGTTCGCCCACAGGGCCAACGACCAGAAATGCGGTGGCGTCCAAATGAAGATGATTCCGAACAGCACCAGCGGGATCAGGTCGACCGAACCGGTAACCGCCACCCATCCGATGACGGGAGGAAACGCCCCGGCAGCGCCGCCGATGACGATATTCTGTGGGGTGCGGCGTTTCAGCCACATCGTATAGACGAAGACATAGAAGCAGATCGAGAGCGCCAGGATCGACGCGGCGGCGATGTTGAGAGCCAGGCCCATGACCAGGACCGAGCCGGCCGCCAAGGTGACGCCGAAGCCCAATGCCGGCCCGGGCTCAATTCGACCTGCCGGGATCGGCCTGTCACGGGTCCGGCGCATGATCGCGTCGATGTCCCGGTCGTACCACATATTGATCGCACCGCAGGCGCCGGCCGCCACGGTGATGCAGAGGATCGCCGTAAACCCGAGCACCGGGTTGAGGTGACCTGGCGCCACCAGCAGCCCGACGGCCCCAGTGAAGACCACGAGCGTCATAACGCGTGGCTTCAGCAAGGCGATCCAATCGCGGTAATCCGCTTCCAGCGTGAACTCGCTGGTCTCGGCCGACAAGGGGGACAGCGCACCCTTCTCGGCCGAAACCAATGATGATGTGGCGTTGCTCACTGTCTAGGAGATCCGTGGCATTTCCAGATAGGTGTGGAACGCCGGAGGAGAGGTTTGGGTCCATTCCAAGGTCGTGGCGCCCTCACCCCAATAGTTGTCGGCCACGTGTGCCTTCGAGGTAAAGGTGCGGAAGCAGACGTAAAAGAAGACCAGGAGCGCCACGCCGCTGATATAGGCACCGACCGAGGAGACAAAATTCCAGCCCGCGAACGCAGCCGGGTAATCGGGGTAGCGCCGCGGCATGCCGGACAGCCCGAGGAAATGCTGCGGGAAGAATGTCAGGTTGACCCCGATGA
>JAQGHW010000654.1 GCA_028291505.1 Rhodopila sp.
TGGAGGTTCTTCGCATGCCGATCGGACGTAGAGGTCTGCTGGCTGGCATGACCGCGCTGAGCGCGGCGTCGGGCGGACTGCGAAGCTATGCCTACGCGGCCGCGGAAGGGCAGACGTTACGCGCCGCACAATACGCTGGTGAAACTCGATGCCAGCATGAAGATCGTTGGCGATCTGGCCTTGAGCTGGACCAACCCCGACCCGACAACCTGGGAATTCAAGCTACGGCCAGGCGTGAAGCTTCAACATTACCCCCAGGCGCTTGCCCGGCGGCTGCGAGGATTTCGTGGATATGGTCATACCGGAGCTACAACGGCGGGGCATTTTCCGTACCGAATATGAGGGCAAGACGTTGCGGGAGAACCTTGGCCTCAAGCCGAGTGTCAACCGTTACCTGACGCGTGGCGGGCAGCGCGCCGCGGAATGAGCGACGACGATCTCGCGACCGTGCCTGAACCACCGGCGTTGCTGGAGGTTCGTGGCGTGACGCGCGGCTTCTACGGTGTGCGCGCGCTGAATGGTGTCGATCTCGTGGTCAAGGCGGGACAGATCACCGGGCTGATCGGGCCGAACGGGGCCGGCAAGACGACACTGTTCAACTGCATCAGCGGTCTGGTGCCGCCCAACAGCGGACGCATCCTGTTCAATGGCGAGGACATCACCGGTTGGCGTCCCGACCGCGTCACCCGGCGCGGCCTGGTTCGGACGTTTCAGATCGCGCGCGGTTGCCCGCGGTTGACGGTGCGGGAGAACCTGCTGCTGTACGGTGCGGACCAGCCGGGCGAGGGCGTCGTTGCGGCCCTGCTGCGCACGCAAGCCATGCGGCTGCGCGAGCAGGATCTGCAGCAGCGCGCGATCGAAATCGCCAATCGCCTGCGGTTGACGCGGGAGCTGGACAACAAGGCGGCAGGGCTGTCCGGCGGCCAGAAGAAGCTGCTGGAGATCGGCCGAGCGCTGATGGCGAAGCCGAAATTGGTTCTGCTGGACGAGCCGATCGCTGGAGTGAATCCCTCCCTGGCGCGTGAGATCGGGGACCGCCTGCGGGCGATCGTGGCGGATGGGATCAGCCTGTTGCTGATAGAGCACCAGATGGACATGATCGCTCGGCTTTGCGACCACGTCATCGTCATGGCCGAAGGCAGGCACCTGACCGAGGGAACCTTCGCCGCCGTCTCCGCCGACGCCGCGGTGCAGGAGGCCTATATGGGGCGCCCGCGATGGACCTCCTGACCGTTACGGGTGTGGTCGCCGGATATTCCGCGGCCGATCAGATCCTCAAGGGCCTGGATTTCACGGTGCGGGATGGCGAGATCGTCTGCATCGTCGGCCCCAACGGCGCCGGCAAATCGACGCTGCTGAAAGTCATCTTCGGCCTGCTCCGGCCGGAGGCTGGGACCGTGCTGCTGCGCGACCGCTCGATCGCCGGCCTGCGCCCGCGTGAGATCACGGCGCTGGGTGTCGCCTACGTTCCGCAAGAGCACAACATCTTCGCCTCGATGACCGTGCGCGAGAATTTGGAGATGGGCGGTTATGCCGACCGCGCCGGGGTATCCGGCCGGCTGGATGGCGTCATGCAGCGCTTCCCGGTCCTGGGTCGCAAACGGCGGCAGGCCGCACGCACCCTGTCGGGCGGCGAGCGGCAGATCCTGGCGATGGGGATGGCGCTGATGGTGCAGCCTGCCATATTGCTGCTGGACGAGCCGTCCGCCGGGCTGTCTCCATTGGCGGCGCAAGGATTGTTCCGCGACATCCAGGCGATCAACCGGGAAGGCGTGGCGATCGCGCTGGTGGAGCAGAATGCCAATGAGGCCCTGGAGATCTCGGATCGCGCCTACATCCTGGTCGACGGCCGCAACAGCCGCGACGGCGACGCGCGGGCGCTTGCGGCGGATCCGGAGATCAGGCGGATTTTCCTCGGTGGATAGGAATGGGCAGTTGGTAACGTTTGAAACAACCAAAGGGCAAAAATCATGACGTGGCCAGTCGCACCATCACGCCGGACCGTGCTCCGGGCAGGCGCGATTGCCGCCGTCAGCCTGTCCGCACCGGCGATCCTGCGAGCCGACAGCGCGCCGCTGACACTGGGTGTTCTGACACCGCTGACCGGCGCGGGCGGGGCCGACGGGCCACGCATGTTGCGGGCGATCGAGGCGGTCGGGACAGAAATCAACGCGGCGGGTGGCGTGCTGGGCCGGCAACTGGCCTTTACCGTGGAAGACGACCAGACCAACCCCGAAGGCGCGGTTCGCGCGGCCCACAAGTTGATCGACGTGGACAAGGTGCCGGTCATCATGGGCACCTGGGCATCGGCGGTGACCACGGCCGTCGCACCCGTCTGCTGGGAGAGCAAGACGTTCCTAACCACCGTGTCGGGTGCGGACGGCATCACCCAACTGCCGCATCAGGGCTATCTGATCCGCACCCAGCCTAACAACTACCTGCAGGGCGCCAGGCATGCGCAGTTCATCGCCGCGCTCGGCATGAAACGAGTCTACCTCATGTCGATCCAGTCGCCGTTCACGATCCCGACGCAGAACCGCGTCAGGGAGGTGCTGGCTCAGCACGGGTCCGAACTGGTCGGGTCATTGATCTACGAGAAGGACAAGACCAGCTACCGTTCGGAGGTCGACCAGGCGCTGCGGGAACGGCCCGATCTGATCTACGTCAACGGCTACACGCCTGATGTCGTGGTGGTGCTGCGTGAGTTGTTTCGCGCCGGCTACGATGGACCCCGTTTCGCCCAATCCTATGCCGTGACCCAGAAGGTGCTGGATTCACTGCCGCCGGAGGTGACCGAAAAGGTCTACACAGTGCAGCCGTCCGCCGACATCGACTCGCCGGCCTATGCCATGGCGAAGAAACGACTTGGCGGTGACCCGGATTCCTATGAGGCGCAGGCCACCGACTGGATCAGTATTGTGGCATTAACCATCGCGAAGGCAAAGGAAGCCACCGGTTCGGCACTGCGCGACAATGTCCGCAAGATTTCCCAGGGCGACGGTGTGAAGGTCTACTCCGCGGTGGAAGGCCTGAAACTGCTCGCCGATGGCAAGGACATCAATTACGAGGGTGCCAGCGGGCCGTGCGACTTCACCGATATCGGCGACATCAAGGACTGCAAGTTCCGTTTTCAGATGGTTCAGGGCGGAAAATTCAAGCTCGTTTCGGTGCTGTAGGGGCGTGCTGCCACAGCTTGTACTGAACGGCATCATGGCCGGGGCCACACTCGCGA
>JAQGHW010000656.1 GCA_028291505.1 Rhodopila sp.
CCTTCATTTCACTGCGCCCGCCGTCAGACCGCGCAGGAAGTAACGGCCGCCAAGCAGGTATATCAGCAGCGTCGGCAACGCCGCGATCAGCACGGCGGCACTTTGCACGCCATACATCGGCTCACTGGTCACGGCTGCACTGAGCGAGATCAGCGCGGCCGTCACCGGCTGGTTGGCGCCGGAGGTGAAGGTCACGCCAAACAGGAATTCGTTCCATATGCCGGTGAACTGCCAGATCACCGTCACCACCAGGATCGGCGGCGACAGGGGCAGCACAATGCGCCAGAAGATGCGAAAAAACCCTGCTCCGTCGATGCGGGCCGCCTTCATCAGGTCCAGCGGAATGCTGACATAGTAGTTGCGGCAGAACAGCGTTGTGAAGCTCATTCCCTGAACGATATGGATCAGGATCAGGCCGCCGATACTGTTGGTCAGCGCAAGGTCGCGCAACACAACAACCCATGGGATCAGCTTCATCTGCTCAGGCAGGAAGATCCCGAGTGTTACGATACCGAACACGATTTGGTCGCCGCGGAAGCGCCAGAGCGCAATCGAATAGCCGGCGACTGCCCCGAGGAAAGTCGAGATCAGCGTTGCGGGTATCGCGATGGCAAGGGAATTGAACATATAGGGCTCGATGCCCCAGCAATGTTCGGCCATGCAGAAGCGGTCCCAGGCGTCCGGGTAATTTTCAAAGGCGAAGTGTCGCGGCCAGCCGATCATCGACGTCGCCGCGATTTCCTGGCTCGCGCGCAACGAGTTCACTACGACGACCGCCAGCGGCACCAGGAACAGCACCGCCAGCACGATCAGCGCCAGATAAATGATCGGACGGGTCCACTTCATGCGCGGGCCCGCCGTCGCCGCAGCCATCTCATATACAGGCCGTATGGCGCCAGCACGACGACCAGCGACAGCAGCATCAGGACCGCGGCCGCCGAACCGCGACCCAATTCCCCACGCTGGAACATGAAGTCATAGACGACGAGTGCCGGCAGCATGGTGGAGATACCCGGCCCGCCGCCGGTCAGTGCCCGCACGAGGTCGAAGGTCTTGATCGCGCCGGCCAACAGAATCACCAGGACGGTGATGACGGTCGGCCACATGGTCGGCAAGACCACGCGCCAGTAGGTGCGCAACGGGCCGGCGCCATCGATCTGCGCGGCCTTCAGCAGATCCGCGTTCACCGATCGCAGCCCCGACAGAAACAAGGCCATTGCGAATCCGGTACCTTGCCAGGCAGCCGCGATGATCAGCGTGTAGATCGCCTTGTCCGGCTGTACCAGCCAATCGAAATGGAACCCGGTCCAACCCAGCGACTGAACCATCTTCTGGATCCCCAGTCCGGGGTTGAGCAGCCAGCTCCAGACCGTGCCGGTCACCACGAACGAAACCGCGAGGGGGTAGAGGAAGATCGTGCGTAGTGCGTTCTCGGCGCGCACCCGCTGATCGAGCAGAATCGCCAGGAGCAATCCCAGTGCGGCGGTCAGCAGCACGGAGCCGACGCCGAATATAACGAGGTTTACATAGGCGATGTGCAGGTTGTCGGTGCGCATCACCGCGCGGTAGTTGCGCAGTCCGACCCAGGCGTAGTCGGGCATCAACGTGGAGCGGGTAAAGGACACCCAGGCGGTCCAGGCGGTGAACAGCACGACATGACCAGCGGCGATCAGTAACGGCACCAGAATCGCGAACTGGGTAAGCACACCGCCGGCGCGGGCTCGCCAAATCCTGGTCGACGAGACGGGCACGGCGCTATTGCGCGCTTTCGACCGCCGCGGCCAGGCGCTTCTGCCCTTCGGACGCCGGGATCGCGCTGTTATGCACGTAGTCGGTCAGCACATCGATCATCGCCGCGGTGATGCCGTTCGGCTGCGCCATGTTGTGCGCCAGGCTCAGCACGACGCGCTTCTGATCGATCGCGTTGCGCAGGTTCTGTGCGGCGTTGCGCTGGCCGTCGGTGAAGTCGGTGCCGGACAGCTCAACGTCCACGCGGGCGGGGATCGAGCCGGTGATCTTCGAATACATCGCCTGCGTCGAAGGCTGCATCACCACGTCGGCGAACAGCTTCTGACCGGCTTGCAGGTCCGCCGCCTTCTGTTGCCAGAAGATGAAGCAGTCGGCGTTGAGATCGAAGCATGGCGGGCCACGGTCCTGCGGGGCGGGGCCGCTGGTGAAGTCAGCCGGTGTCGCGCCGGCGCGCATCAGGTTGCCCTGTGCCCAGCCGCCCATCAGCACCATCCCCATGTCGCCCTTCATGAACGCCGGCAGATTGACGCCCCAGCTTTGGGCCGCGATGTTGGGGTTCATCCAGTTGGCGATCTTGCGGAGTTGCTCGAACGCGGCGAGGACCTCCATGCCGTTCAGCGCGTCGCTGTCGAGTTCCATGATCGCTCGGCGATAGGCCTCGGGACTGATGCCGGCGAGCGCGATCTCGAACTTCATGCCGTCGTCCCAACGGATCCCGCCATTGGCGACCGGCGTCATGCCCGCGGCTTTCATCTTTTCCGCCGCTTCGTTGAATTCTGCCCAGTTGGCAGGTGCCTTGGTGAGGCCGGCGCGCTGCATGCCCTTGGCGGACAGGAACAGGGTATTGATCCGATAAACCTGCAACGGTACCGCGATCCACTTGCCGGCGGGTTGGCAGCTCTTGGCCAGCTCCGCCGGCACTTTGCCGTCCCAGCCCGCGGACTTCACCCATGGCGAGATGTCCACGGTCGGTGCGATCTTCG
>JAQGHW010000669.1 GCA_028291505.1 Rhodopila sp.
GACGTAGTGCCCGGCGGCGCCGATCAGCGTCAGAAACCTACGTCTGTCCTTGGCCGCTCCGACAGGCGAGCACCAATTTCCTCGTTCGCGAGGTGCCGGACCTGGAATCCTCTGATGAAATGTACCAGCTACGCGGCGCTACCTGAGTAAAGCCTTCACCACCTGCTTCAAAGCGGAGGCGGACCGCGCCAGAGCGGATTGAGCGTCGGCCGCGCGACGCGCGCTGGCTGTGCGCTTTTGTTTAATCCAGGGATGTTCCGTCCGCACGGTGTGAGCCCGCGAGCGGACACCGAATGCCAGGCAATATGCACGCCGCGGATCGCTCGAGGTGTTGGGGCCCGCGGTATGTAGCGTCCGGCAATGGTGGATCGTGGCACCCCCTGCCGGCAGCGGGCAGGCGACGGCGGCGACCCGATTGGCGTGATCCGCCTCAAGGCCGGGAATGCGTGGGTCGTTGTCAATGCTGTGATGGGGGACGAGAGCGGCCAAGTGGCTGCCGGGTATGAACTCCAGGCAGCCATTCGACTGATCGACCGCCTGCAGCGGCATCCAAAACGTAATGGACTTGTAGTTGGTGTACTTTGGATAGAACGCCTCGTCCTGATGCCAGGGGGTTACGCCAGCGGAACCGGCCGGCTTCAACATCGCATGCTCGTAAACCAATGTCGCCGACGACCCAAGAAGCTGCCGCGCGATGAGCGTTGCGTTTTCCCGGAAAAGGGTGTGTCGCAGCCGAGGTTCGTAGCGCGACGGGTTGAGGATCTGAGGGATGGATGGCTGAACCCCTGCTTCGCCGGTGTTGGCGAAGTCGAAGTGATCGCCGGTTTCCCAACCCGCCCGGTCTCTGAAAAGGGCATCATAGAGAGCGATGAGATGTTGGACCTCGGTCTGGGTCGTCAGTATCGGCAACGTCAAAAAACCGTTGGCTTCAAAAAAGTCAATTCCAGATGGTGTAAGTAGAGGACAGGTACCGCCCTCGACGTTACCGGATGCATTCACTGCCGATTTCGAGATTTGCTGCAACACCGTTATGTCCCGGCTCACGCCTGTGGCCCAACGCTACCTCTGATATCTTCTTTTGTCCTACAACGCCATCAGGGACCCCTCACACCGGCTTTCAACTTTCAAGTATTGACGCTTGTGGTCCGCAGTACGGTCGGGTCACTCATGACAACCACCTATTGCCGGTCCGGTATGACTCTCGCATCAAGTGCACTTTGCGAAGCCTCCAAAGTCGAACTCGGACGGTTTTCGTATTTCTTCTTGATGCAAAAGCCAGGGAACCAGGCTGGCACGTCCGCCCGCCACTCCGTTTGCCCACATCGTTGGTCCCACAATGTCCACGTAAGGATAGAGGTTGACGTACCCTTGCGTCTTTGGCTTCCCGTCTTTATCTGTAGAAAGGGGCAAGGATGCAACGCGCCCGCCTTTTCCGTCAAAGTATCCGAGTATCCACGGCATCCATTCGAGATCGTCCGCAGTGCCGGAAAGCAAAAGGATCAATGATTCCGATTTGATCATCCGGCGCCGAAGCCTACCCATCGTGCCTGGGGTCATGCGGTTTCCCGCCTGGCGGGAAGCAAATGGCCGATCCACATAGACCACAAGATGCTGATCCTCCAACATGAGGCGTACGCCGTTGACAAGCTCGGCATCGTCGATCGAGTGGCTAAGAAAAATGTCGAAGTGGTCCGATTCGCTGCCAAGTTCTCCGGCTAATCGCGTCGGCGCGGGTTCATCTGACCGGGTAGTCTCCCTCTGCGATCTCACTCGAACGGCGGCTTCACTGAGCAGCGGCATGATTCAAGATCCGTCTTCATATGCGAGGCACAATGCATTGGTTTCTACGGAGCCTCGGTTATCCTAGCGACTTTAGCGATCGGCGTTGCTTGAAACAGCGGCCGGTCTGCGCCGTTACGCTTCCTAAAGCGCGGGAGCGGTC
Organism: Rhodopila sp.; assembly: GCA_028291505.1. Classification (GTDB taxonomy): domain Bacteria; phylum Pseudomonadota; class Alphaproteobacteria; order Acetobacterales; family Acetobacteraceae; genus Rhodopila. The sequence goes on from JAQGHW010000669.1 coordinate 1,943, forward strand.
GGCGTTGGACGGCGGGTCAGGCTTCTTGCCAGCTCCGGCTCGTGGCTGATCCCAATGTCTCTGGACGTTGAGGCAATGATAGAACCTGACATTTGTGCCCAATTCCGTATTACGTCTACATCTTGTTCCGAATGGATGGCAGAATCCAGAAAGTCCTGTGCATTCGCTGTCACGACGATATCGGATTTCAAACCCACGAATAACTATATAGGCTTCCATCTTGGCGTGCTGGGACCAAAATTCGTTCGCAATCATGCATGAATGGAGGCATACCTTGCTCGATTGGGACGACCTCCGGTTTTATCTCGCTCTGGCTAGGCATGGTGGACTTTCGGCCGCGGCCAATGAGCTGCATGTTGCCCAGTCCACCGTTGGACGTCGCCTGGCTTCGATTGAGGCGAGCCTTGGTGTGCGTCTGCTCAATCGCACGCCGGATGGCTACGTCATGACCCGTGCCGGCGAAGATGTGCTCACAAGGGCCGAGCGTCTGGAGTCGGAGGCAGTAGCCCTGGAGCGCCTTGTTAGCGGTCAGGACGCGCGTCTTGCGGGCTTGGTTCGCGTCACCTCGGTCGAGGCCGTCTCCAGCTACATCCTCGCGCCTTGCTTTGCTTCGCTAATCAAGCTGCACCCAAACATCATGATCGAATTAGTTCCCGATCCTCGAGAGCTTAGTCTTTCGATGCGCGAAGCGGATATTTCGGTGCGACTTACGCGGCCAACCCAGCACGATCTTGTAATTCGTCGTATAGGAACCGTATCTTTTGGGCTGTATGCAAGCCCGGCCTATCTGGAACAACATCGGTCCTTAGACTTTGCGGATGGCTGCTCGGGACACTATTTGATAGCTCAGCACAACGACATCCAGGGCGAAGCACAGATGGAATGGTTGTTAGATTTGGCGCCGCGAGCCCGGATCGCTTTGCATACAGGCAGTCATGAGGCTGCCGTTTCGGCCGCGGTTCATGGTTGCGGGTTGGCTTGCCTGGCACGTTTTCGGGGGGACTATCGATCGGGGCTGACCCAAGTGGCGATTCCAACTTCGGTCCCTAGCAGCGAGGTTTGGCTAGTTGTTCACAAAGACAACCGCAAAGTAGCGAGAATTAGGGCCGCTCTCAACCACATAGCCGAGCACATGAAGAACCTTAGCCAAGATCCCGTCCCTTCACCGGTTGGACGGAACGGCTCCGCCGAGAGCGTGGGTGGCGAAGTCGAGGTAGGGCAGTCGGGTGTACCTTCTTGATACCGGCGAGCACGAGGTGGCTCGGCGGAACAACAACCAAGGGAGACCCCCATGTTGACCTTGTTGCATGGACCGGCTGGGCGGCGTCCTGGGTTCGATAGCAAAGAACACCGTCCCCTTCCGAGAGCCTGACTCCATGGTCCCTGCGGGTCAGGGTTGCGCCGCCGCGCGGTATCCGCGGGCGACGGCTCGGCTGTGTAATCCCACATGGGAAAGCCCCGCTGTCGCGCTGCCGTTTGAAGGTTCCTCCTCAATCTGCGTGCTGCTCGGTCGGGCGGATGGGCAGCATGCGTGCCCGCAGCAATTCGATACCGGCACTGCCGTACATAGCCCGCTTGAGTGTCTTCAGTCGATTGATCTGACCTTCG